>JAYVRP010000683.1:0-4963 GCA_043776215.1 Rhodoferax sp.
TGCCCGCATTCGGCAATCAGGCCGATGGCATCTCCGTCAGGGCGGCGGAAGTCGCCATAGTCGATCAGGTGGTATCCCTCGTGCCAGACGTCCGGCAGGAACAATTGGCGCGGCGGCAGCGCCAGCCGGTCGGCCAGTGCGCGCACACGGGGCAGCTTCGACAACACAAAAAACGGCTGCAGGGCGTGCCAGGTGGAGTGCAGGTCGAGCAAGCGGTCGACCCCTTGCACGATGGGCCGCATCACACGCGCACGCCGCGCTTCTGACGATTGTGTATCGGCGGCCAGCAGGTCGTCGTGCCAGAGGCGATTGAAATCACGCTCGAGGAAACGCGCACCAGCGCCGTCTGAACCCTCGCTGTCATAGGCTTGCACATTCGCGAATGACAGTGTCAGCCGCCCGGCTCGGGGTCGCAACCCGCCATCGAGCAGCCGCTTGACCACTTGCATGCCACACCATTCGTTGCCGTGGGTGAGCGCATTGACCATGACATGGTAGCCCGGCAAGGCCGAATCGAACTGGTGCACGTAGTCCACGCCAGAACCGGAACTCCGGTACGGGGCCAGGTCGCAACGCGCGATCTCCACCGGGTAGTGCGGCGGATCCAGCGGCACCGCCTGCGCAGACATGCTGCGTCAGGCCTTCAGCGCCAGTGTGGCCACCACCTTGATCGCCACGCCGGACGGCACACTCACCGCCAGCCGCAACCAGCCACCGAAGTTGCCGACGCGCATGAAACTGAGCGCCTGCGCCTGCGCCTGGATGTCCATCGATGCCCCCTCGTTCACCCAGTGCAGCCCATCTGGCGAGATCTGCACCTGCGCCATGGCCACACCGCCCGACCCGGCGGTGACTTCCATCACATACACGAAGAACACCGCCTCACCGGCCCAGGCGGCCTCGTAGGGCTCGGTATGCACCATGTGTTCCCACACCTCGCCCCGGGCGATGACGGCCGTATAGGCATTGCGAATCAGTGTGGCCATATCAGAACTCCCCCGAAAGAAGAACGCTGTCGAGATAGAAGAATGTGCGCTTGGCGGTATCGGCCTCGCAGAAAAACGCGAGGTTGAGCATGCACGACAGGTTGGGCATGGCGGGCATCCGGATCGACTCCACACCGGAGCAGTCGAACACCTGGTCGTTGCACTGGAACCCCAGCCAGCGCATGAGTTCCAGGTCGAAATCGAAACGCAGATAGTGCCAGTTGATCTTGGTCGGGATCTCGTTGTAGCAAAGGTCCTGCGCCGCCCCGGGGATGTCCTCCCAGTCCTGCGGGCTGAGGTGGTCATGGGTGACGGTCTCGCTGCGCGACCCGATCGCCCGCAACGGCGTGCTGCGTTGCTTGTACTGCCAGCGGTGCATGCGTTGCCCGTCGAGTGTGTTGAGGTAACGCAGGTGCGGCATGACGCGCTCGCGGCTGTCCTGCAGGTCGAACAACAACCCCACCGTGCGCACGTCGAGGTCGGACAACTTGGGCTCGTTGGCCTCGGGTTTGAACGCGAAGTAGGTTTCGACCCGGATGCGCGAGGCCTTGCGGAACGTGATGCGCTTGATCGCCGTGTTGCGCTCGCCCGGCACGGCCCGGGTGGCGATCTTCAGCGCGTAGGTGCCGTCGAACGAACCGTGGGTGCCACTGTCCCAGTGTGTGACCTGGCTCAGCATGGGCTGGGTGTGGCGCGCATAGGAGCGCGTCATGGTGTCGAGCGACCCCTCGTAGTTGCCCACCAGGCTGGTCCAGCCGTTCATGCCCTGGTCGAAGTCATCGAAAAACAGGATCCGCGACAAGGGGTCGAAGCGCGACAGGCGTGGATCGATGTGGGTGGGGTGGGTGGAAGGGGTCGAGGTCATGGATCAGCCTTTCGAAGTGCCGGCGGACAGGCCGGCAATCAGGTACTTTTGCACCAGCAGCACGAACACGAGAATCGGCAGCAACTGGCAGGTCGCGGCTGCGAACAGGATGCCCCAGTCGACACCGTCGATGGCGCCCACCATCTCGGAGATCACGAGTGGCGCGGTCTTCGCATTCACCGCCGTGAAAATGAAGGCAAACAGAAAATCGTTCCAGGCGAACACCATGATGAAGACCGAGGTTGCGATCAGCCCGGCATGGGAGAGCGGCAACACAATATGCCACAGCGTCTGCCACAACGATGAGCCATCGATCGCCGCCGCCTCCTCCAGTTCCACCGGCAACTGGTCGATGAAGGCCTTCATGATCCAGGTGCCCAGGCTCAGAAAGAACGCGCAATACAGCAGCACGAGCACCGTGCGCGTGTCGTTGAGCATCAGCCAGTTGACGGCGGGAAACAGCGGCAGTGTCAGCACAATGGGCGGCAGCAGGCGCACCAGAATCATGAAGAAGGCGGAACCCGTGAGCAGCCGGCCCTGGCGCCGGGCATAGACATACCCCGCCAGGAAGGAGACCACCAGCGTCAGTGCCGTGGCAGCCAACGCAATCTCAAGGCTGTTCAGCAGGTTGTGGAAAAAGTCCGGCCAGCGTTTCCACAGGTTGGCATAGTTCTGCGTGGTGGCGGTGAAGGCAAAAAGGTTCTTCTCCGAAAAAATCTCCCTCGGGCTGCGCAGCGAACCCAGCACGATCAGGGCAATCGGGAACGCCGACCACACCAGCACCAGACCCAGCGCCGCCATGCGTGCCGCGCCGGCGACCCAGCGGCGCGCGCGGCGTGCGGTGGACGACGATTCACGCGCCGGCATGCTCGAACATCCGTTTGTACATCTGGTGGGTGTACCAGGCGCCCATCAGCAGCGACGCGATCAGCATCAGCCAGCCGGTGGCCGCTGCAGCACCGAAATCGGCGTAACGAAACGCCTGCCGGTACAGGTAGACCGCCAGCACTTCGGTGGTCCGGGCCGGCCCGCCGCCGGTCAGCAGCCAGACCTCGGAGAAGATGCGAAAGGCAAAGATGTAGCGGAACACGATGGCCACCAGCATGGCGGGCACCAGCAGCGGCAAGGTCACATCCACAAAGCGGCGCCAGGCGGTGGCGCCGTCCACCTTGGCTGCCTCGTACAGGTCGCGCGGGATGCCCAGCAAGGCCGTATACAGCAGGATGAAGGTGAACGGAAGGTGGTGCCAGATCGAGAGCAGGATCACCATGGCCAGGCCGTGTGAGGGCTCGACCGCCCAGTCCAGCGTGGGCAGCCCCATGGCGGCGAGCGCCAATGTCACCGGGCCGGAGTACGGATCCATCATGAACTTCCATATCACCACGCTGACCACCTCGCTGATCGCGTAGGGGGCCAGCACCACTGCGATCATCCAGCGGCGCAGCGGGATCGGGCCGGTGAAAAGCATCGCCACGCCCAGCGCGAGCACAAACTCGCCGAACACCACGGCATTCACCACGATCGCGGTGTTCAGCGTCGCAGTCCAGAAATACGGGTCGGCCAACACCGTGGCATAGTTGCCCACACCGACCCAGACCGGGCTGCTGCCATACGTGGAGCGCGTGAGACTGAGCCAGAACACGTAGAGCGCGGGGAGGAACAGCATCGCCACCAGCAGGGCCTGCGCCGGCAGCACAAGAGCCCAATGGCGGCGCGAGGGTTTCATTGCAGCCCGTCGATGCGGTAACGCCCGACCGCGTCCCAGTTGATGTCCACGCCCAGCCCGGGGCCCTGGGGCACCGCGAGTTGGCCTTCCACCAGTTGCCGCGCCGACCCCACCTCGCTCGTGGCAAGTTCGTCGCGCAGCGGGTTGGCGATGAACATGCACTCGAAGCTGGCGAATGCCGGCATGGCGGCGGCCAGTTGCAGGCTGGCTGCGGCACACACCGCACCGGACCATCCCACATGGGGCGCATAAGCCACGTGAAAGCTGGCGGCCAAGGTGGCGATGTCGCGGGTTTCACTGATACCGCCGGCGCGCGCCACATCGGGCTGGATGAAGCCAACCAGCCGGTCCCGCAGCAGCTCGAGCGCGTGGTGCGTGGTGTAGTCGCTCTCGCCGGCTGCCAGGGGCACCGCCACGCTGCGGCGCAAATGCGCGTATCCGGCGACGTCCTCGGGCACCAGCGGCTCCTCGAAGAACCAGTAGTCCAGCGCATGCAAGGCATGGCCCACAGCGACCGCTTCGTCGAGCGAATAGGCCCAGTTGGCGTCGGCCGAGAGCCTGATGCCCGGCCCCACGACTTCGCGTATGCGTGTTGCCGCCGCGACCGCGCGCGCCACCGGCAGACCGAGCTTGACCTTGATGGCCTTGAAACCCAATTCCAGCACCTGCCGCGCTTGCTCTTCCATCTGCTCCTGGCTGGCCCAGTTGATCGACGAGGCGTAACAGTCCACGCGGGTGCGGCCCATGCCACCAAGCAAGCGGTGCACGGGTTGCCCCAGGGCCTTGCCCACCACATCCCACAGGGCGATGTCAACGCCGGCGATCGCCTCCACCAGCATGCCGCCGGCCCGACCCGACAGCGAGGCGCGCATGCGCTGCCACAGGCGGCGGATATCCAACGCGCTCTGGCCCAGCAGCTTCGGCGCCAGCACCTCGTTGATCAGGCTGGCATAGGCGCGCGCGCCGAACCGCCCCAGGCATTCGCCATATCCGCGCAGACCATCCACCGTAGTCACCTCGACCAGCACGATGGACACGGCGCCGAAATCCCCCTGCGAGGTGCGGGTGCCCGCCTGCATCGAGGCCGTCAGCGGGATGGCACGCACGGCGGAAATGGGTAGATTGCGCATGTCGGTGAATCGATGAATGTCGTGGCCGGGTCAACCCGGATGCAGCTTCACGGCCGCCGCATTGGCAAACAGCCCGGGCGCGCCACCGGAATGGAAGAAGACCAGCGGTGCATCACCAGCCCAACGGCGCTCGGCGATCTGTGCCAGCATGCCACCGAATGCCTTGCCGGAGTACACCGGATCGAGCACCAGCCCCTCGGTGCGCCCGGCCAGCAGAATCGCGTTCATGGCGTCGGGCGTGGCCACACCGTAGGCG
>JAYVRP010000684.1:0-4959 GCA_043776215.1 Rhodoferax sp.
GATCCGCGAAGTAGCGGATGGGTGGAGTTGCCGGACGAGGCACTCGCCGAACGCCGGGCCGGCAAAAGGTCGACGTTTGCTTGGGTTGCAAATCGCTACTTGAGCGCCCCAAACACCTTTTTCAGGATGGCGCTCCCGGTCCCGACCGGATCCTGCCGGATCTTCTTTTCTTCTTCGCCAATCATGTAATACAGGCCATCCAGCGACTTTCCTGTGACGTACTGCTGAATGTTGGCGTCTTCCTTCTTGATCAGCCCCAAGCCTTGTGCCTTGGCGGCAAAACTGTTGTACTTGCCCGCCAGCCCGACCTTTTCGGTGGCTTTGGTGACGACTGGCAAAAACTTGATTCCCAACGGTTCGCGTGTCTTTTCAGCGAAGAACGTGGTCACCGCAGTCTCACCGCCAGAAAGAATCTTCTTGGCATCCATCACGTTCATGGACTTCACAGCACCCACCAGCAGATCCTTCGCCAACGGTACTGCGGACTCCGCCGCGCGGTTCATCGACAACAGCAACTCATCCACCCGCTTGCCCTGCCCCAAACTCTTGAGGAGCTTGGCGGCGTCGGCCAAATAGCCGGGTAACGCGATACGAACCTTGTCGTTGCCGAAGAAGCCATCGGTCTTGCCCAAAATGCCGACAGCCGCCAGCGCACCCTTTTCGAGAGCCGTCTTGAGCCCCTGCGACGCTTCGCCATTGGTCAGGTCACCCAATGACAATGCATGTGCCTGCGCATAGGCGGTTGCCAACAACGCCGCCAGAGTTCGGCCCGTCGTGGAATTGAACTGTCGTCGATCCATGTCTATCTCCCTTTGTGTGACTCCATGACAGCATGATGCCCGATCAAATCCATGGCGGGCTATTGACGAGGTCACTTATGTGCCAAGCTCCACAGCCTCGCCATGTGTGGCGCAGACCGGAAACGCGGCTTGCGACCGTCCTATTTCTGCTCATCGCGTGCCGGCAATGAGCGCAAATAGGCGATCATCGCTGACAGGTCCGCGCCACTGAGCTGACTGGTCGTGTTTGTGATGACCTCACTCATGGGCTCGACTGCGACGTCCCCGTTGGGAGCATTTCCGGTCATCAAATATTCTTTCAACTCTGAATCGCCCCACTTCTTCAGTCGGGTTGGCGTCAGGTTGGGGACCTTGCCCTCGGGAATTTTCGCGCCAGCGTACTGTTCGCTGCGGTTCGGTCCACCCAGGAAGTTGCGCGGCGTATGGCATTCGCCGCAGTGGCCTAACACGTTCACCAGATAAGCGCCGCGGCCGATTCCCGCACTCGCTGGTGCGGCGGAGGGAGATGGTCCCGGCGTGAAAAAAAACAACTTCCATCCGGTTACCAGGAAGCGCCAGCCAAAGGGGAACCGAAGGCGATGGGGCACATTGGCCTGGTTGCTGGGGGACACCGTCTTCAAGAAGGCCCAAAGATCCCGGATGTCCTGATCCGTCATGCCCGTGAAGGATGGATACGGGAAGGCGGGGAAATAATGCGATCCATCGCGACGCTCACCTTGGCGAACCGCGCGCGTGAAATCCACCTCAGTCCATTCCCCAAGGCCATGTTGTTTGTTCGGCGTAATATTGGGTCCATAAAAAGTTCCGAATGGAGTGTCTAGTGCCCGACCTCCGGCAAAAGGAGTCGATCCGGACTTGTTGTTGGTGTGGCAACCAACACAACCGGCTGCCTTCGCCAAGTATTCGCCGTTCTTGGCATTCCCCTGTGCGACAGCGGAAATTGGAGAGCCCGTGATGACCGCAATAATGAGAAGCAAGCAGACCCGATGAAGGCTTTGAAGCATATGCAGATGGTCTCCGATGGATAGTCGAACAACAATACGTCGCAAGAACCCGAAAATTCTGTCGCTTAGGGGATTCTCACCTAAAGCTGCACGGGTTGGGCGGCCGTTGCAGCTTCGAACGCGTGCGACTCACCTCGGGCTACACACCTTGGACTAACCCATGATCACAATCTCTACGCCCGCCAGCCTCGAAGAGCTAACCAATCTGCGCGACATGATGCGGGAATACGCCGAATCACTGGGCGTAGACCTTTGTTTCCAAGGGTTTGAAGTTGAACTTGCGACGCTTCCTGGTCCATACGAGCCCCCACGTGGGGCGCTGCTGGCCGCGCACGTCGATGGCGTGTTCGCGGGTTGCTGTGCGTTGCGTCCTCTGGACAACGTGGACCATTCGAACGCGAGCGAGATGAAGCGCCTGTATGTGCGAGTGGAGTTTCGTCGATTGGGCGTGGGTCGTATTCTTGCGGAATCGATCCTGGATGCTGCACGACAGGCCGGTTATGCCTGCGTGCTATTGGATACGTTGAGTGATATGGAAAGCGCACGCGCCTTGTACGCCGACCTCGGGTTTGAGGAGATTCCGCCGTACTACCACAACCCGCTTGCGGGCTCCCACTACCTCAAAGTCAAGCTGTGACGATATGGCGCGGCGTAGTCAGGCTTTCGCTTGTGCCAGCATCGTCGCGGCATCACTGACTTCAAACTTGCCCGGCGCTTCAACATTGAGGGCTGCGACTTTGCCATCTTTGACGAGCATCGAGTAACGGTTGCTGCGCAGGCCCATGCCGCGGCCAGTCAAGTCAAGCGTCAGGCCAGTGGCTTTTGTGAATGCGGCGTCCCCATCACCGAGCATGCGTACTTTGCCACCGACTTTGAGGTCCCTCGCCCAAGCCCCCATGACAAAGGCATCGTTGACACTGACACACCAGATTTCATCAATTCCAGCGGCCTTCAACTCATCGAACTTCTCCAAGTATCCTGGCACATGTTTTGCCGAACAGGTCGGCGTAAAGGCACCCGGCAACGCGAACAATGCAATGGACTTGCCGGCTGTGCCTTTGGAAACCTGAACCGGATTGGGGCCAATGCTGCATCCGTTGCCCTCGATTTCGGAATATTCCATCAGCGTGGCTTCTGGCAGGGTATCTCCGACTTTGATCATTATTTGCTCCTGATAGGTTATGGGGATTAAACCGTTGTCGCCGTGCATGGTGACGTCGGGTGAAAGCCATCGTGGCACACGGCAAAACGGCTCACATTGTGAGCCGTTTCATATTGTCCTGCAGCACCGTGGACGGATAGACCTACACGGCCGCCGCTTTTTCCACCAGCCGGGTTGCCACCCAGTTCTTGGTTTTCGAAATCGGTTTGCTTTCGGTGATTTCAATGACATCACCCATCTTGTACTCGCCCTTTTCATCGTGAGCGTGGTATTTGCTGGACTTGCCGACAATCTTGCCGTAGAGCTCATGCTTGACGCGTCGCTCAATCAAGACGGTAACCGTCTTGCTGCGCTTGTCACTGACGACCTTGCCAATCAAGGTGCGTTTGAGGGATACCTTCGCTTCGGTCATTTGGACGCTCCTTGCGTAGCGGGTGCCACCGCATTTTTCTTCTCGGCAAGGATAGTCTTTGCGCGGGCGATATCGCGGCGCGTCGAGCGCAGCGTAGCGGTATTGTTGAGTTGCTGCGTGGCTTTTTGCATCCGCAGGCCAAAGTGCGCCTTTTGCAATGCCTTGACCTCGGTCTCGAGTCCGGGAATATCTTTTTGGCGTAGTTCAGTAGTTTTCACGAGGTGTGCTCCGAAAGATGTGACGCCTATTGGCCAATCATGCGTGCCACAAACGTGGTGCGCAAAGGCAATTTGGCAGCCGCCAGGCGAAACGCTTCACGCGCCAACGCTTCGGGCACTCCGACAATCTCGTACAGCACTTTGCCCGGCTGGATTTCAGCCACGTAATACTCCGGATTGCCCTTGCCATTGCCCATTCGGACTTCAGCCGGCTTCTGGGATATCGGCTTGTCCGGAAAGATCCGGATCCAGATGCGCCCACCGCGCTTGACATGCCTCGAAATTGCGCGACGCGCCGATTCAATCTGACGCGCCGTCAGGCGCCCCCTGTCTGTGGACTTCAATCCGAAATCCCCAAAGGCGACGGTGCTTCCGCGAGTAGCAATACCGGTGTTCCGGCCTTTCTGCTCCTTGCGGTACTTTCTACGAGCTGGTTGCAGCATATCTATTCTCCGAATTACTGGGCCTGTTACGAGGCCTTGGCACCGTCAGCTGCTGCAGCTGGCGCGCTCACCTTGCGGACGCGCTTAACGGCGGGTTTCTGGGCATCAGCCGCTGTACCTGAAGTGGCCTCAGCGGGTTTGTCGCTGCCGTCTGGCGGAGCGACGTTGGCACCCAACGGCCTGCGGGCAGGACGTGTGGCCGGACGGTCCGATCCAGGGCGAGCATCACGACGCGGGCCACGTGGGCGGCGTTCGTCATCCGTGCGCTGCTCAACGGTTGCCGGCAGATCGTTGCGGCCCAAGGTGTCTCCCTTGTAGACCCAGACCTTCACGCCGATCACACCATAGGTTGTTTTTGCTTCCGAGGTGCCGTAGTCGATGTCGGCGCGAAGCGTGTGAAGTGGCACACGGCCTTCGCGGTACCACTCACAACGCGCAATTTCAATGCCGTTCAAACGCCCCGAGGACATGATCTTGATGCCCAAGGCACCCAAGCGCATCGCGTTTTGCATTGCCCGCTTCATCGCCCGCCGGAACATGATCCGCTTTTCAAGTTGTTGCGTGATGCTGTCAGCAATGAGCTTAGCGTCTATCTCGGGCTTGCGTACTTCCTCGATATTGACAGCCACAGGCACACCCAGTTGCTTGCCAAGTTCACGCTTGAGGTTCTCGATGTCTTCGCCCTTCTTTCCGATCACGACACCTGGTCGCGCCGAGAAGATGGTGATGCGCGCGTTCTTGGCCGGGCGCTCAATCAGGACGCGCGACACAGATGCGTTCTTCAGCTTGGTCTTGAGATACTCCCGCACTTTGATGTCTTCAGCGAGCATGCCGGCAAAATCACGGTCATTGGCATACCAACGCGAAGACCAGTTGCGGCTGACGGAAAGCCGAAATCCGGTTGGGTTAATTTTTTGTCC
>JAYVRP010000685.1:0-1562 GCA_043776215.1 Rhodoferax sp.
GCTGAACAAGCCGTTCGACGATCCGCGCGTGCTCAAGGCCATGAAGTCGCTGATCGACTACGACACCCTGGAAAAAACCCTGATGAAGAACCAGGGCAAAGTGCACCAGTCTTTTATCCCCACCGGTATCCTGGGTGCGCTGGAAGAGCGGCCGTTCAAATACGACCCACCACGCGCCAAGGCGCTGCTGGCCGAAGCCGGACTGGCCCAGGGCTTCTCGTTCCGGCTGCATGTGGCCAACCGACGGCCCGAGCTCGACATGGCTACCGCGTTCCAGGCGGCTGCTGGTCTTGTGGGTGTGAAGGTGGACGTGGTGACCATGCCGCCAAGCCAGCTGATTCCGCTCTACCGCGAGCGCAAGGTCGAAGCGCTCATGCTGTCGTTCTACACGCCGTATGGAGACCCGCATGCCACGGCCAACAAGTTTGCCTTCAGCCCCGGCGGCCTGCCCGGTGCCAAGGCGGGCGAATCCTACCCCGCCGAACTGACCTGGCGTCTGGGCTGGACGCCCACTGATCTGACGGTGAAAGTGATTGCCGCCAGCAAGGAGAGCGACCCGAAGAAGCGCACCGCGCTGTACGCCGACATCCAGCGTATTTATTGGGAAACCTCGCCGTTTGCCCAGACTTTCCAGGCGACCCAGGCCATCGGCATGCGCGCCAATGTCGAAAACTACCGCTATGGTTCCAAGGGCGGTGGTGACACCAGCTTCGCCTTCACGGGCAAGAAGGTACCTTGAGCGCTGGCAGCCAACGCGCCGGTGCCTGGACGCTGGCACTGGAGCTGGCGATTACCTTTCTGGGGTTGATGGCGGTGACTTTCCTGATCGGCCGCATCATGCCGATCGATCCGGTGGTGGCTGCTGCCGGAGCCGATCTGTCGGTCGCGCAATACGCCCGCATCAAGGCCGAGATGGGGCTCGACCAGCCACTCATCGTGCAGTTCGGCCAATTCGTCGTGAACCTGTTCAGGCTGGACTTCGGTCGCTCGTTCCTGACGGGCAACCCGGTGTCGGCCGACATTGCGCGCGTGTTTCCGGCCACGATGGAGCTGGCTACGTTGGGCACACTCATCGGTGCCAGCATCGGCATACCAGCCGGCATTCTGGCTGCCGTCATGCGCGGCACCTGGGTCGATGCGGTGTTGCGCTGCATCACGCTGGTCGGTTACTCCATGCCGGTGTTCTGGAAGGGCCTGATGCTGCTGCTGCTGTTCTACGTGGTGCTGGGAGTGGCCGAAGGGCCAGGGCGCCAGGGCATTGCCTTTGAGGGGCAAGTGCCCACGGTGACCGGTTTTCTGCTGATCGATTGCCTGATCCAGGGCGACTGGCAGGCCGTTCGGGATGCCTGGGGCCATCTGGTGCTGCCGGCCGTGAGCCTGGGTTACGGCGCGGGGGCATTCCTGGCCCGCATGACGCGCAGTTTCATGCTCGAGCAGCTAAACCAGGAATACATCACCACAGCTGCAGTCAAGGGCGCCTCCACCGCCCGCATCGTGTTCCGCCACGCCTTGCCCAACTGTGGCGTGCAGCTCGTCACCACGCTGGCCCTGACCTACGGCCT
>JAYVRP010000686.1:0-1558 GCA_043776215.1 Rhodoferax sp.
GGCATCGACGATCCGACCTGTGAGGCGTGCCAATAAGGTCGCTGTGCATGGCCCCGCGATGCAATTGAACAACACAAAAATGCGGCGATGTGAATGAACACTTTTCATTTCATGTCGCTGCTCTCATAATCCGCTGATTGGAACCATCTATGTTGACCTGGGACGAAGAAGTCAAGCCCACATCGCCAACGCTTTTGACACGCGGCGCATCTGCAAGCCGCTTGATCGACCCACCCCTGCACACGCCTGAAGTTCGCATCTTGCACGATGGCGCGCAAGTTCCGGCTGCCGTTGTCGTGCCACCCCGCCGCGTGAAAGCGGCAGACAAACGCATCATCAATGGTCAGACCGACGTCAACCAGTTGGTGCCCTTCAAGTACAAGTGGGCTTGGGAAAAGTACCTGGCAAGTTGCGCCAATCACTGGATGCCGCAAGAGGTCAACATGACGCGGGACATCGCGTTGTGGAAAGACCCGAACGGCCTGACCGAAGACGAGCGGCGCATCATCAAGCGCAACCTCGGTTTTTTTGTCACGGCCGACTCCCTTGCCGCCAACAACATCGTTCTTGGTAGTTATCGCCACATCACCGCGCCGGAGTGCCGGCAGTTCCTGCTTCGCCAGGCCTTCGAAGAGGCGATCCATACCCATGCCTACCAGTACATCGTCGAGTCGCTGGGGCTGGACGAAGGTGAGATCTTCAGCGCTTACAACGAGGTGGAATCGATTCGCAACAAGGACCAGTTCCTGATCCCGTTCATCGAAACACTGACGGACCCGCATTTCAAGACCGGCACCCTTGAGAACGACCAGAAACTGCTCAAGTCACTGATCGTGTTTGCCTGCCTCATGGAAGGTTTGTTCTTCTATGTAGGGTTTACGCAAATTCTGGCGCTGGGCCGTCAGAACAAGATGACCGGCGCGGCCGAGCAGTACCAGTACATCCTGCGTGACGAGTCGATGCACTGCAATTTTGGCATTGACCTGATCAACCAGATCAAGCTGGAGAATCCATTGCTGTGGACCCCCGCATTCAAGGCCGAAATCAATGCCTTGTTCACCGAGGCGGTGGAACTCGAATACAAATATGCGGAAGACACCATGCCGCGTGGCGTGCTGGGCATGAACGCGTCCATGTTCAAGGGTTATCTGCGGTATATCGCCAATCGCCGGGCGACCCAGATCGGACTCGAGGCTCTATTTCCCAACGAGGAAAACCCGTTTCCCTGGATGAGCGAAATGATCGACCTGAAAAAGGAACGTAACTTTTTTGAAACCCGCGTGATCGAGTACCAGTCCGGCGGTGCACTCTCGTGGGACTGACGAACACGTCGAATGTTTTTCATGGCTAACCCAATTTCACAATTCGCTCTACGCATCGCTGGATGCGGTGGCGGATTGTGTTACCGAGTTCATGGTGCTGGGATCCGACCCAACACCATGAATCGCTTCATGCACTCCAACGCGCATGAAGTGCTCTTTGTTACTTGATCAAGGAGAAAATGATGGCAACTGCAAAAAAACCGGCCGCAAAAAAGGCCGCACCAGCGAAGAAGGCT
>JAYVRP010000687.1:0-4944 GCA_043776215.1 Rhodoferax sp.
TTGCGGAACCCTTTGTGGCCTTTCTCGAAGTCGGACCCGAACCATTTGAAAATGGCACTGATCTCGGCCCGACCGTTGGCAAACCGGTTGCGGGTGCGGTCGCCCATGAAGCGCAGCATGCCGTCGTCGAGTTGCGCATCCAGACGCGCCGCAGTGAACGCTTCGGCGCGCAGCGCAGGGCAACCGATGGATGCGCAGTTGACTGCCGCGTGCACCCGCGGATCGGCATATTTGGGCCGCAGTTGCTCGTGTTCGATCCAGTCCAGGTGGCGGTCTTCTTCGAGCAGGCGGAAAAATTTCTTTTTCCAGGCGCTTTGCACAAAGCTGCCCAGATCCTTGATGGACTGCAGGTCAGGGTAGCGGGTGAGAATCAGCTCGACCGTAAAACCGTTATAGGCATTGATCAGGAATGCCATCTGCTGCTCGCGCGAGAAACCGGCGAACGTGGCAGCCGGCAGGGCAGACCATTCGGCCAGCACCTTCTTGAGACTCGCCCGATCAGCCAGAAAACCCTTGTAGTCGACGCGCGACTGCTTGTTGTCGGGTAACCAGCGCACATGCTTTTTCAGCAAGGCGTCCCAGCTGGCATAACTGTGGTCCATAAGCAAGGTCGCCTGCGCACCCGCATGGCCTGCGGCGCACAGCGCGGCAAGTCCGCCAAAAGAAACCAGAATGGCCCGGCGTTGCATCGTGGTCTAGCTCCTCTTCCAGTCGTGGTATTTGCGCACCCACTCCAGCAGCCGAGCCGGCTGGTGGGCGCGCTTCCATTCCCCGGCTGCATATTTGTTCGCCTCTGACAGAGTCGGATAGGTGTGAATGGTTCCCAGAATCTTGTTCATACCCAGGCCGTGTTTCATGGCGAGCACGTATTCGGCCAGCAGATCACCGGCATGCACGCCCATGATCGTGACACCCAGAATACGGTCCTTGCCTGGTACGGTGAGCACTTTCACGAAGCCGTGTGCCTCGCTGTCGGCAATGGCGCGGTCCAGGTCGTCAATGCCGTACCGCACCACCTCGTAGGCAATTCCCTGCTCCCGGGCTTCCTGTTCGTTGAGGCCGACGCGCGCCACCTCCGGGTCGATGAAGGTGGCCCAGGGAATGACGGTGTAGTCGGCCTTGAACATCTTCAGGTCGCCAAACAAGGCATTGACGGCGGCATACCAGGCCTGGTGTGCCGCGGTATGGGTGAACTGGTAGGGGCCGGCCACGTCGCCTGCGGCGTAGATATTGGGATAGATGGTTTGCAGGTACTCGTTGGTATCGACCGTGCGTTGGGTCGGAATGCCGAGATCCTCCAGCCCGTAACCGGTCAGGCGCGCGACACGCCCGACGGCGCAGATCAGGGCGTCGAACTCGATGTGAACCTCCCGGCCCAGGTGCTCCGCAACCAGGATCTTCCGGCCGTCGCGCAGCTCGCAGCGCAGCGCCTTGTGGGCCGTGAGCACCTGCACGCCGTCGGCCCGCAGCGCATCTTGCGCCAGCTCCGACACCTCCACGTCTTCCCGGATCATGATGCGCGGGGCCATCTCGACCTGGGTCACTGCGGAGCCCAGCCGGGCAAACGCCTGCGACAGCTCGCACCCGATCGGCCCGCCGCCGAGCACCACGATGCGACGCGGCATCTCGTCCATCTGCGCAAAAACATCCCACAAGGTGTCGCTGGTCACGTACCCCACATCGTTCAGGCCGGGCAAGGGCGGTACGAAGGGGCGCGCACCGGCCGCGATCACGATGCTGCGCGTGGTCAGCACCTGCTTGCTGCCATCGTGGCGGGTGATTTCGACCGTCCACGGATTCGTGATCCGGGCGTGCCCCAGCACGACGTCAACGCCCAGCGCGGTGTAGCGCTCGACGCTGTCATGCGGGGCGATGTCGGCAATCACGCGGTGCACACGCGCCATCACCTCCTTGAAACTGAAACGGGTGTTGGAGGTGGCGAGCCCATATTTCGCGGAATGCAGGATCTGATGGCGCAGCTTGGCGGTGCGGATCAGCGCCTTGCTTGGCACGCAGCCGAAATTCAGGCAGTCGCCACCCATCTTGTGGTCTTCCACCAACGTGACCCGGGCCTTGACCGCGGCGCCGATCAAGGCGCTGACCAGGCCACCGGCCCCGGCACCGATGACGATCAGGTTGCGGTCAAAACGCGCCGGGCGCACGGCATGCCAGCGCGCGTACACCTTGCGCCGGCGCACGGTGTCCACGACACGTTTGGTCACCAGCGGGAAGATGCCCAGCAACACGAAGGCTCCGAGCAGCCCCGGCGACAGGATGGAACGCAGCGAGTCGATCTTGCCGATTTCCGTGCCCGCATACACATAGGCGACCGTGCCTGCGAACATGCCGACCTGGCTGACCCAGAAGAAGGTCCAGGTCTTCATGCGGGTCAGGCCCATCAGCAGGTTCAGCGCGAAGAACGGAATGGCCGGTATCAGGCGCAGCGTGAACAGGTAAAAGGCACCTTCCTTGTCGACGCCCTTGTTGACTTCGACCAATCGCTTGCTGAAACGCTTTTCGATCGCGTCTCGCAGGATGGTGCGTGCTGCCAGCATGGCCAGTGTGGCACCCAGCGTGGACGCAAAGGACACCACGATGGTGCCCCAGACCAGGCCGAAACTGGCCCCCGAGGCCAGGGTCATGATGGCCGCACCGGGCAGCGACAGTGCCGTGATAGCCACATACACCGCAAAGAAGATCAGCGTGACCAGCACCGGTTGCCGGTCGTAGTAGCCGACAAAAGTGGCCTGGCTCTGCTTGATATAGGCAAGGCTGAAATAGTGGCCGAGATCGAACACGAAGAAGGCCGCAACGGCCAGCACGAGGAGCGCAAGAAGTGCTGATTTTTTTGTGCTCAAGCGGAGTCCTGTCTCAGGTGCGTGGTTCGGGTGCGCGTCGGTAGGATGGCGGCGGGATACACCTTGGTCGCCCGGTGAGCCCGATTCTTACACGGGCTGTCGCATCAAGCGGAGGGAAACGCGGAACGTAGTGCGCCGGCCTGGGCCAGGGTTTGCTCGTACCCGGCCCGCATGGCGTGCTCCCGGAACGCCTGGTTCAGGTTCACGTAGTAACTGAACTCCGGGTGCAGCGTGTAAGTGGCGGCGCGTGCCTCGGGTTCGGTCAGTGCACGTTTGCGCAGGTCGCCGGCGCGGTAACGCTCCGAGCCCGCCGGGGCTTTTGCCTCGTAGGCGGAGACATCGACCGCCAGCACACGCGTAGCACCCAGTGCCCGGGCCACACGCACCGGCATGGGTGTGCCGAGGTCGGGGTCGACAAACGGCACGCGCTTGATACGCACCGGCGCCAGTGTGCCCTCGATTGCGCACGAGGCTTGCACGGCCACCCCCGCGTTGCCAGCCGTGAATGCCTGCACCTCTCTGGACACCTGCTGCATGGCGACCACCGCAGTCGCTACCGGGAGCTGTTCCAACGGGCGTTGCCCCAGCAAATCGTTGACCAGCCCGACCATGCCGGCGGCGCTGACCTTTTCGCCGCTGGCGCCGCCCAGCCGGGGCCGCACAACGGACATCATGCTGAAATCCAGGGCCAGTTTTTCCATCTCGGACGGGGGCAGGCCGGCCGCGTACAGGCTGCCGACCAGGGAGCCGATTGACGCTCCCACCACCAGGTCGGGCCGCAGGCCCAGTTCGCCCAGCGCCTTGAGGACACCCACATGGGCGAAACCGCGCGGCCCGCCTGAACTCAGCACCCATGCGGTGCGCACGGGCCGCGCCAACGGCACGGAGGACGGAGCGTCGGCTCCGGCGTAGTCCACATCGTCGATCCACGCGCAGCCGCCCGCCATGAGCCACGGCGCGCCGAGCAGGGGGAGGAGAAGCTGACGGCGGCGCATGGACGGAAGGTGGTGGATGGGGCTGGCGTTGATGGTGCCACAACTCAGGGCTGCAGCGTGACATCCCCGATGAAGCCCTGGCTGTGGCCGCCCGTGTTGTCCGCGTCCGCACCCACGGCCAGTGCCAGCAGCGGGGGGAGGCTGGTGGTTTCATGGCCGAAAGCACGCATGAAATCAGCAGCCAACGGACGCTCCAGACTGAACCACTCGCCGGGTCGGGGATCACCGTTGCCAACCACCATGTAGCGCACACGTGCGCTGTAGGCATTGGCAAGCGTGGTTCCCACGGGCAGCAGCCGGTCCCAGACGTAACACAGACTGGCGCTGGGCAGATGTTCCCCAGACACCGTGCGCGCCAGGCGCAGGCGGGTGCGTTCAGCGAGCCCGAGGCCATCCAGCGGCATGTCGAACAGGGCGCATACCTTGAGCGGGGTATCGTCACCGCGTTGGGTGCCCAGATCGCTGGTGTCCAGGCCACGCTCGAGCCGCCAGCGCCAGCGCAGCAGCGTGCCCGGCCCCGGGCGCCAGCCGGACGTGTCGAACACGAGGTTTCCGTACGAAGCAGCCGCCTCCACACGCAACACCTGGCGGCCCTCCAGCGCCACGATGTCGAACCGTGTCAGGGGTACCTTCTGGCCTGGCAGCCCCGCGATACGCCAGGGTGGCGCCGGCGTGCCCGGCGCCATCGCCGCAAACGGGGGCACGGTGCCCTGCGCCAGGGCACCACCACACAGCAGAAGAAAAGGGACACTGCGCCAACAACAGGACAAGGACATGGCGCGACTGTAGCCGCACCCCACGGCACCTTTGGAGGTTTTCAGAATTGGCGACACCTACCAAAACGTTCGCCCTGAGCCTGTCGAAGGGTCTCGCGCGGCTTCGACAGGCTCCCTTCGACAAGCTCAGGGCAGGCGGCCCTTCGACAGGCTCCCTTCGACAAGCTCAGGACAGGCGGCCCTTCGACAGGCTCAGGACAGGCTTCGACAGGCTCAGCCCGAACGGAATATGGGCTATGAGAACCGCTATGCTGCCTTTTGCAACGTCATTCACAAAAATCCGTTCGCCCTGAGCTTGTCGAAGGGTCTCGCGCG
>JAYVRP010000688.1:0-1555 GCA_043776215.1 Rhodoferax sp.
GTGGGGTTGATTCCCCTACAACGTCGCCAGGCGAATATTGGGCATGCGATCAAAGTCTTGATCATTGGTCGTTACCAGGACGAAACTGCCTTCAATGCATTGAGCACCGATCAACGGATCGCCGAATCCCTTCGAGTATCGAAACAGCTTGGCCGCGTGCATAGCGTGCGAGTTGGTAACTGCCTTCACGGTAAATTCCTTGAGCAACTTGTCCAGATACAAACGCTGGGTGCGTCCGTTTGACCGGTCCGGGGAGATCCCTCGATACAGCTCGTACGCTACGATGACAGACGTGACCTTCTGGGAGTGGCGAAGCCTTCCCATCAGGGAAGAAATAGCAGGCGCATGATGCCCCTGCCAAATGATTGCAACGATTGCCGACGTATCGAAAAGTATCGATCAGACACGTTTCATGGCATCAAAATCCCATTTGAATCGACGCAAACCCTCGACCAGTTCAACAGTCGTCGGCCGGCGCTTCGGCGCCGCCTTGGAGCCGTGCGACTTCACTGCCGTTTTACGGGCAGAACTGGTTTTTGTCTTGCCTGAGAGTTGTTCCAGGCGAAGCGTGTTCGTGTTCATGGGTTGGAACTCCTTGGAGCACTGAGTTTACGTGACGGTCTCATGACCTGCAAAATCCTGTTCACTCCGCTTCGATGTGGTTACCAACCCGGCTGTCGCGCAGCGCAAACGCGTGCCCTTTTTTCTGGACGTCCAGAGTGACCATCTCAAGGGATTCGACGTCCTCTTCGGCAGCAACTGAGCGACGGGTGCGCATCTGTTAGGCTCCGAGGCCAGTTTCCACCATCCATGCACGCGGAGCACCATTCACCATGCACTACCGACGACTCGGCCGTAGCGGCCTGCAAGTCAGCGAGATCTCCCTGGGCTCTTGGGTCACGTACCACAACCAGGTCAACGTGAGCGCGGCGCGCGAGATGCTCGCCGCCGCCATGGACGCCGGCGTCAACTTCTTCGACAACGCCGAGGGGTATGCCAGCGGCAAGAGCGAAGAGGTGATGGGCAAGGCCTTCAAGGCACTCAAGTGGCCGCGCCTGAACTACGTCGTGTCCACCAAGTTCTACTGGGGCCTGGCCACCGAGGGCGCGGGCATCAACCGCAAGAACACACTCAACCGCAAGTACCTCACGCAGGCCATCGACGGCTCGCTCAGCCGCATGGGGCTCGACTTCATCGACCTGGTGTATTGCCATCGGAGCGACCCGCACACGCCGATCGAGGAGACGGTGTGGGCCATGAGCGACATGATCACGCGCGGCAAGGCGCTGTACTGGGGTACCAGCGAATGGTCGGCGGACGAGATCCGCGCCGCTTGGGACATCGCTGAGCGCCACCATCTGCACAAGCCGGTGATGGAGCAGCCGCAGTACCACCTGTTTCATCGCAAACGGGTCGAGCAGGAATATGCGCGCCTGTACGAGGACATCGGCCTGGGCCTCACCACCTGGAGCCCGCTGGCCAGCGGGCTGCTGACCGGCAAGTACCGCAAGGGTGTGCCCAAGGACAGCCGCGGTGCGCGCAAGGACATGAGCTT
>JAYVRP010000689.1:0-1553 GCA_043776215.1 Rhodoferax sp.
CAAGGTAGCAGGGCATGAGTTCACGACCGACAAGGCCACGGACTTCAACGCGATCTTGACCACGCTCAAGGGCAAGAAGGTAGACATCGTGTTCTTTGGCGGCATGGACGCTGTCGCCGGCCCGATGATCAAGCAAATGGCCCAACTCGGCATCAAGGCCAAGTTCATGGGTGGTGATGGCATTTGCTCGAGTGAGTTGCCCAAGTTGGCTGGCGACGCGCTGAAAGACGATATGGTCTTCTGCGCCGAGGCGGGCGGTGTCGAGGGTGAGCAAAAAGCCGGCATGGACAAGTTCAGGGCTGACTTCAAGGCCAAGTTCAATGCGGACGTGCAGGTCTATGCGCCGTACGTGTACGACGCGGTCAACGTGATGGTCGCCGCCATGGTCAAGGCCGACTCCTCGGATCCGGCCAAGTATCTGCCGGCGCTTGCTGCCACCGAATACAAGGGGGTGACGGGCAACATCGCCTTCGACGAAAAAGGCGACATCAAGAACGGTGCGCTGACATTGCACTCCTACAAAGGCGGCAAGATGACCGACCTGGCGGTCATTCGCTGATCGGCATTTCGTTTTGACAAAAAAGCCCCGCACTGCGGGGCTTTTTTTTGGTGCGCCCAGTATGAGGGTACTCCCGAATTGACGCCATCCGATGCAAGCACGCCACTTTGTCCAACTCGTCGTTCTGTCCGCCTTTTGGGGCGGCTCGTTTCCATTGGCGCGTATTGCCAGCCCCGCTTTCGGCTTTGTGGTGCTCACCGGTCTGCGATGTGTTCTTGCGGCGGTCGTGCTCGCGATCTTGATGCGTGTGCTGCGTGAACATTGGCCCGCATGGCGCCATTGGCCCCGCCTGGGTGCCGTGGGTCTGCTGTCGGTGGTGGCACCGTTTCTCTTTTACAACTGGGCGGCGCTGGTGGTACCTGCTGGCTACCTGTCGGTTCTCAATGCCACGGCGCCGTTGTTCGGGGTGTTGGCTGGCGCGGCCTCCGGGCAGGAAAGTATCTCGGGTCGCAGCATGGCAGGTTGCGTGGCGGGTTTTTCGGGAGTGGCATTGCTGATGCAACTCGGGCCGCTGCCAATCACTGCTGCGGTGGTGTTGGGGGCGCTCTCCTGCCTTGTCGCGGCTGCCTGTTATGGCGTGGGCGCCATCTTCATGAAGCGGGTGTCTGCAGTGCATCCACCTCTGGCTGCAGCTGCAACCATTTTTGTGTGTGGCAGCCTCGTGATGGCCATCCCGATGGGGCTGACGTTGCCGCCAACCAACCCGTCCACGGGGGCATGGCTCGCTGCGGGAGTGCTCGGGCTTGTCACTTCCGGCTTCATGTACTGGATCAGTCTGCGTTTGATGCGGGAAATATCAGCCAGTGCTGCCACATCCTCGACGTTCATGATTCCGCTCTTCGGTGTTGCGTGGGGTGCAATTTTTCTGGGTGAACCAGTGTCACTTGGCATGGTGCCAGGCGGCCTTTTGATACTGGTGGCCATGGGGTTGATCACGGGATTCAACCCGTTTGCGCGCGCTTGCGAAACTCGCAAATGACGTCCACCAGGGCCA
>JAYVRP010000690.1:0-1552 GCA_043776215.1 Rhodoferax sp.
CACCGTTCTTGTGCCTGACCTCACGGGCCGAGCGCCCGGCATTGATGCTCGCAAACGTTTACCAATCCGGCATTCCGCTAGCCGACTACTGGGTCAGCGAAAAATACGATGGTGTGCGTGGTTACTGGGATGGCAGCCGATTGTTCACGCGCGCAGGCGCTACCGTCGCCGCACCGGCCTGGTTCACCTTCGGTTGGCCTGCGATACCGATGGATGGCGAGCTTTGGGCCGGGCACGGTGCTTTCGGCACGGCCTTGTCGACGGTGCGTCAGCAGCGGCCCGTGGATGCGGCATGGCGTGGCATGCGTTTCATGGTGTTTGACCTGCCTGCGCACGGCGGCCCTTACGATGCGCGCTTGCCGGCATTGCGGCAACTGCTGGCGCAGCAGGATCCGGCGCGGCTGGTGCCGGTGGCGCAGACCCGGAGCGAGAGCCACGGCGCATTGCAAAGCCGACTCGACCAGGTCGTGTTTGCCGGCGGTGAAGGCCTGATGCTGCATCGCGGCGGCGCTTTGTACAAGGCGCAACGCAACGGGGACCTGCTCAAGTTCAAACCCTATCTTGACGCCGATGCCAAAGTGCTGGCCGTGGTACCGGGCAAGGGCAAATATGAAGGCCAACTCGGCGCTTTGATGGTCGAAACCCGGCAGGGCCGACGCTTCAAACTCGGCACCGGTTTCAGCGATGCGCAACGTCGCGCAGCGCCGGCGCCGGGCACCTGGGTGGTTTACCGGTTCAGGGACAACAACGCCAGTGGCATACCGCGCTTTGCGAGCTTCCTGCGCGTGCGCGACGCACTGGAGCTGTAGACGCCATTCGGGGGCCGTCGGTCTGCCAGGCTCCGATAGCAGCTTGACCGACTGCAGACCAATCATCATGGCGTCGGGCTGGTTACGTCGCCTCAAGCCGGCAATACGACCCCGCGGCACTCCCCGAACCCGATCCGCGTCGCCCCCGGCTTGTCGCACCAGCCGCGCAGGATGACGGCATCCCCATCGAGCAGAAAGGCGCGTTGCTCACCCCCATCGAGCGTGATCGGCTCCGTGCCGCCCCGGGTCTGCTCAATGATGGCGCCGGCTTCGGCGGGTGTCGGGCCGGAGATGGTGCCCGTGCCCAACAGGTCGCCACTTTGCAGGTTGCAGCCGCCCATGGTGTGTTGCGCCACCATTTGCGCCACGGTCCAGTACTGGTGGCGAAAACTGGTGTGCGACACGCGGGTTCCCGGTTGGCCCTGCGCGCGTCGCTGCGCGGATTCGATCACCACGTCGAGCCGGATGTCGAGCACGCCGTGCGCGCGGTTGCCCGCGTCGTCCAGGTAGGCCAGCGGCTGGGGTTCGTCGGGGGGACGCGCAAACGGCAGGCGAAAAGGTGCCAGGGCCTCCATGCTGACGATCCAGGGCGAGATACTGGTGCAGAAATTTTTGCCCAGGAAGGGGCCCAGCGGGGCCATCTCCCAGAATTGGATATCGCGCGCCGACCAGTCGTTGAGCAGGCACATGCCGAAGATGTGTGCCTCGGTCTGTGCCAAGCGGATCGGCTCGCCCTGCGTGTT
>JAYVRP010000691.1:0-1552 GCA_043776215.1 Rhodoferax sp.
CGAGTTGCTCACGGTAGACAGTGACAAAGGTGGCCGCAGACACGACCAGACCGCCGTGCGGGGCCTTGCCTTCCGCTTCGATGGCGCGCTCGATATCGGCGAACGTGCTGATCGGCGCCGCGACCGGCACGACGTTCATCGCCTTGGCGGCTGCCGTGAAGGCACGCACGAAGCCCGCAAAGTTGTGGTTGGACGGGTCGCCCAGCAGGGTGGCGTGCGTCAAGCCGGGCACGGCGTCCTTGAGCAGCTGCAGCCACTTGCCACCGATGTCGTACTGGAACGGCGTGAAGCCCGTCACGTTGGCCCCCGGGTGCGCGAGACTGGTCACAAAGCCGCCAGCCACCGGGTCGGTGATGTTCACGAACACGATGGGAAGCTTGACATGGACGTCCCGCAGCGCGCTTAGCGAGACGGTCCCGCTGGACAGGATGAGTTCGGGAGCCATGGCCGTCAGCTCGGAGGCGTATGTCCGCGCGCGGGCCGGATCGCCGCCGGACCACCGGATCTCGACCTGCAGGTTTCTGCCGGCGGCCCAGCCCTTTTCCTGCAATCCTTCGAGCAGGCCATCGACATACTGCTGCGAATCTGCCTCGCGGCTACTCATGAGCACCGCGATCCGCCGCACCGGCTCCGCGCGCTGTGCGAGCGCCGCAACGGGCAGGGCCCCCAAGGCCAGCGCCGTCAACGCGTCACGTCGGTCCATGGCAACCCTTTCATGCTCGGTGAGCTGGCGCGAAGTTTACTCGCAGGCTCCCGGGCTCACGGGAACCCTCGCGCTTCGTAGCCACTTCACGGGCTCCACCCGCGCCAGGTGCAGCCCTCCCTTGCAGCCCGGAGTGCCCGGCCACAATCAAGCCGCGTGACAGCAACATGACCGCCTACCTCCGCGGCAGCTATGGCAACCTGTTCGCCAAGGTTGAGGCCGCACTCGAAGGCCGGAGCGCGGGCTTCGCCGCCACTGTGGACCTGGCGGGTGGGGACGGCTTCGGCCCGCGTGACGAAAGCCTGGTGCGCACCATTCCGAAGAACGCGTTCCCGTCCGGCGTGAAACTGGGCGGCGCGCTGGAGGGCGTCAACGACCGTGGCGAAGCGACGATCTTCCACGTGATCAAGATCAAGGGGCCGGTGGTTCACCTCGATGGCAACCCTCCGTTGGCGGGTGGAGTCTTGCGCTTTGCCTGCAAAGTGCTGGCGGTGCGCCAAGCCACCGCGGAGGAAATCACCCATCGCCACGTACATGGCGATCACGGCACGCACCACTGACCCGGTTATTTCGCCAGCACGCGGTGGGCGAGCAGCCCGTCGAGGTCTCGCGTGGCTGATGTCACGCTCACGGTTTGGAGGCAGTCTTGCAAGTGATCACGAGCGCGATGCCTCCGAGAATGGCCATGGACGCGGCGACCAGGCGCAGGCTGAGCGGCTCGCCCAGCCAGACGACGCCGCCGAGTGCCGCAATGACCGGCACGCTGAGTTGCACTGTCGCCGCCGTGGTGGCGCGCAACCCACGCAGGGCCGTGTACCAGACCGCGTAACCGAGGCCGGAAGCCACCGC
>JAYVRP010000692.1:0-4922 GCA_043776215.1 Rhodoferax sp.
CGGGCCGCGTCCTCATTGGACAGGTGTCCGTACTGGCCGCCCACGCGTTTCTTGAGTGCGGGATGGTAGGACGATGCTGCCAAGAGCGCCACGTCGTGGTTGAACTCCAGCAGCAAGGCGTTGCAGTGCGCCAGATTTTGCAAGACATGCGTGCTTGCATGCCCCAGATCCGTCACGATACCGAGGGCGGTGTCACCATCCAAGCAGCGAAGTTGCAGCGGCTCCCGGGCGTCATGGGGTACGGTGAAGGGCATCAGACCCAGGACTCCCAAATCGATATCGACGCCGTCGGCCGCTTCGCGGAACAATCCGTCCAGGTCCGGGTTGCCGATCGCAGCATAGGTGCCAGGGCTCATCCAGACCGGAATGCGCGCCCGCAATGCGATCGAACGTGCGCAACCGATATGGTCGGTATGCTCGTGAGTAATGAAGATGGCGTCGATATCAGCGACTGTCAGTTCACATCGGGCCAGGCGCTGTTCCAGGTGCTTGACGCCGAGTCCGCAGTCCACGAGCAACCGGCAAACCTGTTGGCCACTGCGTGCCTCCACCACCGTGGCGTTGCCCGAACTGCCGCTTCCAAGACTGCGGAAACGCAACATGCAAGGCGGAAGTCTACTTGAGGTCTTCCGCTATCACGCTGACGATTCGTTGTGCATTTGCGGAGGTGTCAGGGGTGCCACTTGCATTGAGCACCGACACGACGGTTGATGCATCCTGGCTGCGCACGACGATCCTGAACTTCTGGGGGGCATTGGCCTTGGTCGAACTGCCGAAAATTTTGGACAGGAACCCGGGTTCCGACTTGTCCATATTGGGTTCCACATAGCGCACGAAATAGGTGCCCTGAGCGCGGTCCCGGTCCTCGACCGTGAAGCCGGTGCGGTCCAGTGAAAGGCCCACGCGCCGCCAGGCCCGATCAAATTCTTCATCAATCAGAACCACGGGTTGGCCGTTGGCCGTCGAGGCGCGCGCCACTGACTTCGGTGTTCCAGCCGCGAGCACGGCCTTGCTCTGTTCCTGGCTGACGCCGAGCCGCACCATCAGGCGGCGCAGAAATTCGGCTTCCAGTTCGGGATCCGCCGGGCGTGGTTGCCAGATGGTTGCGGAGTCCTTGCTGCTGGGGCTTGTTGTGCTGGAGGTGTAGACCTCCACCATGCCGCGGTGGCTGATGTAGATTTCAGTATCACCCGACGGGGTGCGTTCGAGGCGGGTACGGAATTTGTCACGCTCCGACGTGGAGTACAGCGAGTCAAAAAGTTTGCCAATGGAACTGCGGATGAAGTCCTGCGGGATCTTGGCCCGGTTTTCGGCCCAGTCGGTTTCCATGATGCCCAGGTTGCTCTGGTCCTGCACCAGCAGGAAGCCGCTCTCTTGCCAGAAATCCTTGACCGGTTCCCAGAGTTGGTCCGCAGGGCGTTTCACGACCAGCCAGCGCTGGTTGCCGGCACGCTCCACCCGGACGTCTGACAGGCTGGTCAGCGCGACCGGCAAGGACGGGGAGGACTGGCCCAATTGGTAGGACGACGCTGTGACGGCTCCCCCTGGAATGGCGTAGCGGTTGTCGCGCGCCAACTGGGTCAGGTCGGGAGGAACGGACAATGTGGGCGCCCGGGTGGCGCTCTTGTAGTCGACGCGGTCAGTTTCTAGCATCGAGCATGCTGCCATGGCCAGGCTCAGGCCAAGCACAGCAAATCTGGAAAAAGCGTTCACCAAGTGTCCTTCAGGTAAGAGGTTGTCAGATCAGACCGGCCGTGCGCAGGGCACCTTCGACGGCTGGCTCGAATTCGCTTTCAAGGCGCGTCATCGGCAGGCGCATGGTTGCGCCGCACAGCCCCATACGCTCCATCGCCCACTTCAATGGAATCGGGTTCGCCTGCACAAACAGATTCTTGTGCACGGGCATCAGTTTGAACTGGATCTCCATGGCCCGACGCACGTCGCCGGTGATGGCTGCGACGCACAATTCGTGCATCCAGCGCGGGGCAATATTGGCCGTCACACTGACATTGCCTTTGCCACCACACAGCATCAGAGCCACGGCAGTGGGGTCATCACCGGAGTAGATGGCGAAATCGCGCGGTACATCGTGGATCAGCCACTGTGCGCGTTCGATGTTGCCGGTGGCTTCCTTGATGCCGATGATGCCGGGCACCTGGGCCAGGCGCAGTACCGTGGCATGGTGCAGGTCAGCGACGCTGCGCCCCGGCACGTTGTACAGCACCATGGGCAAGTCAACGGCGTGCGCGATGGCTTTGAAGTGCTGATACTGCCCTTCCTGGGTTGGCTTGTTGTAGTACGGCACCACCTGCAGATGGCAATCGGCCCCGACCTGTTGGGCGAACCGGGTCAATTCGATGGCTTCGGCCGTGGAATTGGCGCCACATCCCGCCATGATGGGAACCCGGCCACGTGCCTGCTCGACCGACACGCGAATGATTTCGCAATGCTCCTCGACGTTGACGGTGGGTGACTCACCGGTGGTGCCCACCACGCCGATGCAGTCCGTGCCCTCAGCGATGTGCCAATCGATCAGCTTGCGCAGTGTGGGGTAGTCCACGCTGCCATCTTCATGCATCGGGGTGACAAGTGCCACGATGCTGCCAGTGATAGGAGTCATATCGCAGTAGAAAAAAGGAATGGCTCATTCTACCCAGTCGCTGCGGTGCCACAGGCAGCGGCAAACGGCGTCCGGGTCTACGAAGGGAGCCGGTGGCGCGCGGGTTCTCGGGGGTACGACACCGGGTCCGGCGGCTCTACTTTGGCATTGATTGCGGCAATGCGCTGCACAAAACGCGCCGGGGCGTCACAAAACCCGTTCTCATAAGCCACGATGCGCAGGTGTCGACACAGTTCAAGCAATTCCCCATGGCGCAGCAGGAAGTCCGGGCGTGACGGTTTGCCAACGCTGGCGTTCCCCTCGGCAAATGTCTCGTACAGCAACAGCCCACCTGGGGCCAGACTGGCAAGAACCGTCGGCCACAACGGCCGCCACAGGTAGTTGGTCACAAGCACGATGTCAAACTGCCGCGGCACCTGCCCGGACATGAGCGGCCAGGGCCCTTGTTCGATGTCGGCCTCGACCAGTTCGACCTGTCCCCCCGCAGCCCTTGCGGCTAGAGACTGCAGTGCTTCAGGTGCGCGGTCAATGCCGGTGACCGGGTGCCCGCGACTGGACAACCATTGCACATGCCGACCGTAACCGCACGCGATATCGAGTGCAGTGCCGCCGGGCAGCGCGAGATGATGCCAGCGCAGGATCCAGTCCGATGCCCGTCCGTGGCCATGCGGGTGGTCACTCAAAGCCATCCCCCGGGCAGGGCAACGGCAGGGTGCAAGGGGACGTCCGATCTCAAAAACACCCCCAGAATTGTTGTGCCAGCATGACGATGAAGTCGGGCTCCAGATACAGCGCGAACGCCGCCATCAATATCGCCAGTGCCGCACCGTGAATGGTCCATCCGCGCGCGACGGCAAGGCCCGGCCGGCTCATACGCTGGAGGCGGACGGGAACGGAGCGACCCGGCCGCGATGGATGGATTCTTCACGCACCGGAAGGTTGACCAGCGCCGCAAATACGCCAAGGGCGATGGCGATGTACCAGGTGATGTCGTAGCTGCCAGAGCGGTCGTACAACCAGCCGCCCATCCAGACACCGACGAAGGAGCCAAGCTGGTGACTCAGGAATACCAACCCGCCGAGCATCGACAGGTGGGCAACTCCGAAGATCTGAGCCACCGTGGCGTTGGTCGCCGGTACGGTCGATAACCACAACATACCCATCAGGCTGGAAAACAGGTACACGCTCATTGGGGTCAAGGGGGCGAGCAGGAAGGCGCCGATCGCGAGCGCACGCGCCAGGTAGATGAAAGACAGGATGTGGGTCTTTTTGATGCGCTCCCCGAGCACGCCCGCGGCGTAGGTGCCAAACACGTTGAACAGCCCGATCAAGGCCAGCGCGTAGCTTGCGACCTGCGGCGAAAGACCTTTGTCTTTCAAATAGCTGGGCATGTGCACGCCAATAAAAACCACCTGAAACCCGCAGACAAAGTAGCCAGCCATCAGCAACTGGAAGCTGGGGTATTTAAATGCCTCCCGCAGCGCCTGCGCAATGGTCTGGTCGCGCTTTGCGACAGCACCGCCCGAAAACGCAGGCTCGCGCAGACCCAGCGATAGTGGCAATATCAAGAGAACCGCCCCACCCAACATGACCAGTGCCGTTTGCCAGCCGAAGCTGTTGATCAAAAAGCCCTCGGTTGGCACCATTAAAAACTGGCCAAACGAGCCTGCCGCAGCCGCCACACCCATGGCCCACGAGCGCCGCTCGGGCGCAATGTTGCGGCCAATCACGCCATAAATAACCGCGTAGGTCGTGCCGGCCTGCGCCACACCAATCAAGACGCCTGCGGTCAGCGAAAATATCAGCGGTGTGTTGGCATACGCCATCCCCACCAATCCAAGTGCGTAACACAAGGCCCCGATCACGATCACCCGAAAAGCGCCAAACTTGTCTGCCAGCATTCCCGCAAAAATGCCCGTCACGCCCCAAGTGAGGTTTTGCACCCCAATTGCCAGTGCAAATGCCTCCCGCGTCCAGTTCTGGGCTTGGGTGATAGGCTGTAGCCAAAGGCCAAAACCGTGCCGGATGCCCATCGACAGGGTGACGATCATGGCGCCACACACCAGCACTTGGGCGGTGGAAAGGGTTTTTTGCACGCTTTTCATCCCTGAACTTTAGCCACAATGGGGAATCTGTACGACAGAGGTTTCCGACAGCGGCTCACGTACCGCTGGGGAGTATGTATAGGCATACAGTGAATTATAAGCAAAGCACTACAATCAGTTTCATGGCGACCAAACCTGTTAGCGAATATTCCGAAAGCTCGATCCGCGTTTTGAAGGGGCTGGAACCCGTCAAACAA
>JAYVRP010000693.1:0-18260 GCA_043776215.1 Rhodoferax sp.
TTTCTCGATTGCCGCATCCGGTTCGACCAGATTCATGCCGTCAACGAGGCGACATTGGCGTCGGTCGCAGTGGGGCACGCCGCTGACCTGGACGGCCTGCTGGCCCTCGATGCGCATGCACGCGAGGTCGCGCGCGATGTTGTTCGTCGCCTTGGCGCATGACGTGAGCCGTATATTCCTATGCTGACCATCCTGGCTTTCATCGTCGCGCTGGGTTTGTTGATCGCCGTGCATGAATACGGTCACTACCGCATGGCGGTGGCCTGTGGGGTGCGAGTATTGAGGTTTTCCGTCGGCTTTGGTCATACCTTGTGGCGTTGGCAGCCGAAGGGGTCGCACACCGAGTTCGTGATCGGCGCTTTCCCGGTAGGCGGCTTTGTGAAGATGCTCGATGAACGTGAAGGCCCTGTACCTCCGGCGGACCGGCACTTCGCGTTCAACAACAAGTCTGTTGGTGCCAGGGCCCTGATCGTTGCCGCCGGCCCCGTGATAAATCTGGTGCTTGCAGTTCTCCTGTACGCCATCGTCAACTGGAGCGGCATACAGCAGGCCAGGGCCGTGTTGGCTAGCCCGATAGCAGGTTCGCTGGCGGCCAAGGCAGGCATCACCGGAGGCGAGGTCGTGCAGTCGGCCGGATTTGACACGGATGAGCCGTCGGCAGTCGCCTCGTTCGACGACCTGCGCTGGGTGCTGGCGCAAGGGGCGTTGAAACAGCGTGACGTGCGGTTGGTCCTCACTGGAGCGCTGACAGGGCGTTCACGCGAAGTGGTTCTGCCATTGAGCCAGGGCGAGACGCATGACGTTGACGCGCAGTTGTTCCGGAAAATCGGCATCGTCGGGCCATCGACCCGGCCTGTGCTGGGGGAAATCATGGACAACGGGGCGGCGGCGGCCGCGGGTTTGCGCGCTGGCGACCTGGTTTTGCGATTCGGGGCCACTACGGTTCACGATGCGCAGCAATTGCGGGAATTGATTCGTGGTTCGGCCGGTGACGGACGCAGCACGTCCGCCATCTGGGCCATCGAGCGTGGGGGGCGACAACTGGAACTCCCCGTGGAGCCAAGAGCCGTGATGGAGGCCGGGCAGTGGACAGGAAAAATCGGTGCATTCGTGGGGGCTCCACCGGACATGGTCACTGTGCGGTATGGCCCCGTTGATGGCCTGTGGGCCGGCGTCGTCAAGGTAGGCGAAGTGTCCTCGCTGACGGTTCGCATGATGGCCAGCATGGTGGTCGGAAACTCCTCGCTGAAGAACCTCAACGGCCCGCTGACTATCGCGGACTATGCCGGGAAGTCGGCCAGTCAGGGTCTCGCGCCGTACCTGCTGTTTTTGGCATTGATCAGCGTCAGTCTGGGTGTGCTGAACCTGCTCCCGCTGCCGGTCCTGGACGGTGGTCACCTGATGTATTATCTTTGGGAGGTAGTGACAGGCAGCAGCGTGACCGATGCCTGGATGGAGCGACTCCAGCGAGGCGGGGTCGCTGTCTTGCTCGCCATGATGAGCATCGCCCTTTACAACGATTTGGCCAGAATTCTTGGCTAGACCAATAGGTTCGGCTGGCCAACCACGACAGTTTCATACAAGACAAAATGCAACTCAAACGATTTCGCAGGGATTTGTTATCCATCGCGGTGGCCTTCAGCTTTGCGGCTGGTTCCGCGTGGGCGGTGGACCCGTTCACGGTGCGCGACATTCGCGTGGAAGGCCTGCAACGTGTGGAGGCGGGAACCATCTTCGCGTCCTTGCCGGTGCGGGTCGGGGATACCTACGACGATGAGAAAGGGGCGTCCGCGATCCAGGCATTGTTTGGTCTGGGTCTGTTCAAGGACGTTCGCATCGAGGTCAGTGGCAGTGTGCTGGTGGTGATCGTCGAAGAGCGGCCGACCGTGGCAGAGATCGATTTCAGTGGCAACAAGGAGTTCGAAAAAGACCTCCTGCGTAATGCATTACGCGACGCAGGGCTTGCCGATGGCCGGCCGTTCGACCGTGCCCTGTTGGACCGCGCCGAGCAGGAATTGAAGCGCCAGTACATCAACCGCAGCCTTTATGCTGCCGAGATCGTGACCACGGTCACGCCGATCGAGCGCAACCGTGTCAATTTGACGTTCACGATCACCGAAGGTGATCGGGCCAAGATCAAGGAAATCCGCATTGTCGGGAACAAGGTCTTTGGCGAGTCCACGTTGCGTGACCTGTTCGACCTCGATACCGGCGGATGGCTCAGTTGGTACACCAAGTCGGACCAGTATTCGCGTGCCAAGCTGAACGCCGACATCGAGTCGCTGCGCTCGTACTACCTCACGCGCGGCTACCTGGAGTTTCGGATCGATTCGACCCAGGTCGTCATCTCGCCCGACAAGCAGGACATCAGCATCGTCGTCAACCTCACGGAGGGTGAGCGGTACGTCGTTTCCGCCGTCAAACTCGAAGGCAACTACCTGGGGAAAGAGGACGAGTTCAAATCATTGGTGACCATCCGGCCGGGGCAGGCCTACAACGCGGACTCGGTGGTGCAGACCACCAAGGCGTTCACCGACTTTTTCGGCAATTTCGGCTACGCATTTGCGCAGGTTGAGGCGAAGCCTGAAATCGACCGTGTGAACAACCGTGTCGTGCTGGTGTTGCAGGCAGAACCGTCTCGGCGCGCCTACGTGCGGCGCGTCAACGTGGCTGGCAACAACCGCACGCGAGACGAAGTCGTCCGCCGCGAGTTCCGCCAATTCGAGGCCGCATGGTACGACTCCGACAAGATCAAGCTGTCGCGCGACCGTGTGGACCGCCTGGGGTTCTTCAAGGAGGTAACGATTGAAACCCAGGAAGTGGCGGGCGCGACGGACCAGGTGGACCTGACCATTGCCGTGGTGGAAAAGCCGACCGGAAACCTGAGCCTGGGCGCCGGCTATTCCAGTGGCGACGGGTTGGGCCTCACGGCCGCGATTCGGCAGGAAAACGCATTTGGGTCGGGCAATTCGCTGGGCGTTCAGCTCAACACCAGCAAAGTCAACCGGACGACCGTGTTCAGCACGACCGACCCCTATTTCACGGTGGATGGTGTGTCGCGATCAGTCGATGTCTACCATCGCAGCACCAGTCCGTATTCAGATACCAACAGCTACAAGCTGGTAACGAGCGGCGCATCGCTGCGTTTCGGCGTCCCATTCACCGAAATCGATACCGTCTATTTTGGTGGCGGCGTGGAGCGCACGCGCATCGTGCCCGGCACCAACCTGCCTGCCGCCTACACCACCTACGCAAACCAGTTTGGTTTCTCCAGCAGCACGGTGCCACTGACCGTCGGGTGGGCTCGTGATTCCCGGGACAGCGCCCTCGTTCCCAACAACGGCATTTTCCAGCGTGCCACCGCAGAATGGGGTGTGGCGGGGGACGCCAAATACATCACCAGCAGCTATCAATACCAGCAGTATGTGGCGTTGAACAAGCAATTCACCGTGGCGTTCAATGGTGACGTGGGTGTTGGCAAAGGGTTGTCCGGGCTACCTTTCCCGCTGTTCAAGAACTTTTTTGGTGGTGGGCTGGGGTCGGTTCGCGGGTTCGAGCAGGGCAGCCTGGGTGCGCGCGACTTGACCACCGGAGCCTCTCTGGGGGGCCCCAAGAAGCTCAACTTCAATGTGGAACTGCTTGCGCCCTTTCCTGGCGCTGGCAACGACCGCACATTGCGGTTGTACACATTTTTCGACGTTGGCAATGTGTTCGGAGAGTCTCAACCTGTTCGTTTGAACGAACTTCGCTCTGCCGCGGGTATCGGTATCAGTTGGGTCTCGCCAGTGGGGCCGTTGCGGCTTGCCATATCGCGGCCGGTGCGCAAGTTTGCCGGCGATAAAATTCAGAATATTCAATTTCAAATCGGAACCTCTTTCTAATGAAGATCTTTTCTCGCCAGTGTTATGCCGTGCTCGTGCTTGGTGTAGCCGCTTTGAGCGCGCAGGTTCAGGCACAGGAGTTCCGGGTAGGTTTTGTCAATACGGACAGGATCTTCAAGGAAGCGACATCGGCCAAAGTTGCGCAGACCAAGCTTGAGCAGGAATTCTCCAAGCGGGAGAAGGAGCTGGTTGACCAGGGCAATGCCATCAAGACCCTGGCCGACAAACTCGAGCGCGAGGCGCCGACCTTGTCGGAAACCCAGCGCGGCACTCGCCAGAAACAACTCGTCGATCAGGATCGGGACTTTCAGCGCAAGCGGCGCGAGTTCCAGGAGGATCTGAATGCCCGCAAAAACGAGGAATTGCAACTCGTTCTGGAGCGTGCCAACAAGGTTGTGAAACAGGTGGCAGAGGCTGAGAAATACGACTTGGTTCTGCAGGAAGCGGTGTACATCAATCCCAAACATGACATCACCGACAAGGTGCTCAAGGTGCTTAACGCTGGGGCCAAATAAGTACTGCAGGTGCCGCCAGCGTGACGCTTTCCCTGGGAGACATCGTCGCAGCGCTGGGTGGCGACTTGCATGGTGACCCCGGAAAGCAGATCAACGGCATCGCAGCGCTCGACGCCGCCTCGGACGACCAGCTGAGTTTCGTCAGCCATGTGCGATACCGTCAGCAGTTGGCGGGCAGTCGCGCAGCCTGTGTGATTGTCGGCACCGACCTTCGCGACGCCGCAGTGCTGCGCGGACCATGCATCGTGGTGGACCAGCCCTACCTCTACTTTGCACGTGTCACCCAGTTGTGGAAGCGGACCATGGCCCAGCGGCCAGTCGGCACGATCCATCCCAGTGCGGTGGTCGATTCGACCGCGCAATTGGCGCCCGATGCCACTGTCGGCCCGCTGTGCGTGATCGAGCGCGGGGCGCGCATTGGCCCGGGCACGGTCCTCAAATCCAGGGTGACGGTGGGCGAAGATTGCGTGATCGGCGCACGCTGTATCGTGCATTCGGGCGTTGTCATTGGCGCCGACGGTTTTGGTTTTGCGTCCGATGATGGCGTGTGGGTCAAGATCGAGCAGCTCGGTGCCGTACGGATCGGCGACGATGTGGAGATTGGCGCCAATACCTGTATCGATCGAGGCGCCCTCGCCGACACGGTCATCGAAGACGGCGTGAAGCTCGACAACCTGATCCAGATCGGGCACAACGTGCGTATCGGGCGCCACACGGCGATGGCGGCCTGCGTCGGGGTCGCGGGTTCGGCGACCATCGGCGCATATTGCACCATCGGCGGGGCGGCCGTGGTGCTCGGGCACCTGGAGCTGGCTGACCGGGTCCATATATCGGCGTCATCGGTCGTCACGCGGTCGATCTTGAGGGCGGGAAATTACACTGGCCTGTTCCCGATCGACGACAATTCCCGATGGGAAAAAAATGCTGCCGCGCTCAAGCGTTTGCATGACCTTCGCTCTCGCCTGCTGGCGCTCGAAAAACTCACCAACGCACCGACCAAGCCATGATGGACATTCACCAGATTCTCAAGCAGCTTCCGCATCGGTTCCCCTTCCTGCTGGTGGACCGTGTGCTCGAGATCGAAAAAGGCAAGCGTATCAAGGCGCTCAAGAATGTGACCATGAACGAGCCCTTCTTCAGCGGGCACTTTCCACATCGCCCGGTCATGCCTGGCGTCCTGATGCTGGAAGCGCTGGCGCAGGCTGCGGCATTGCTGGCGTTCGATACGCTCGGCGTGACTCCCGACGACAAAACCGTCTACTACTTCGCAGGGATCGACGGCGCGAGGTTCAAGCGCCCCGTGGAACCAGGTGACCAACTGATCCTGCATGCAGAACTCGACCGCATGCGCTCAGGCATTTTCAAGTTCAAGGCGCGCGCGACAGTTGGAGAGGAGTTGGCTGTCGAGGCCGAGCTGATCTGCACCATGCGCTCCATCGCCTGAGCGTCAGCTCGCCAGCTGCACGTGCAAAAAATCCATCCCACAGCCCTTGTAGATCCCGGCGCGGAACTCGACAGTTCGGTGGTCGTCGGCCCGTACTCCGTCATCGGGCCTCAGGTCAAGGTGGACGCAGGCACGAGCATCGGGGCGCATTGCGTCATCGAGGGGCATACAAGCATTGGCCGCGATAACCGGATCTTCCAGTTCAACTCGCTCGGTGCGGTTCCCCAGGACAAGAAATACGCCGGCGAACCTTGTGAACTCGTCATTGGCCACCGCAACACGATCCGGGAGTTTTGTACCTTCAACATCGGCTCACCAGGCGGTGCCGGGGTGACCCGTGTCGAGGATGACAACTGGATCATGGCCTATGTGCATTTGGCGCACGATTGCCAGGTTGGCAACAACTCCATCTTTGCCAACAATTCCCAACTGGCCGGGCATGTACATGTCGGCGATTGGGTGATCCTCGGGGGGTTCACAGTTGTGCATCAGTTTGTGCGGCTTGGCGCGCACAGCATGACTGCCATGTGTTCGCTGCTGTTTGCCGACCTGCCCCCCTTTGTCATGTGCCAGGGCCAGCCCGCATCGGCGCGCTCCATGAATTACGAAGGTCTTCGCCGGCGCGGATTCACGCCGCAACGCATTGCCACGGTCAAATCGATGTACAAGGCCTTGTACCGCGACAACCTTGGGTTGGAGCAGTCGCGTGCGCAGATCCTGGCGCTGGCGCAGTCCAACCCCGATTCGGCTGGCGACGTGCAATTGATGGCGACATTTCTCGACCAGGTCACGGCAGGCCGCGGCATCGTCCGGTGATGCGATGAAGGTCGCCGAGGTTTCTGCCGTTGCCTCATCGCCGGCGCAGTGGCCGCGTCTCGCCATGGTGGCGGGCGAGGCCTCGGGCGATCTTCTCGCCGGGCTTTTGATGGACGGACTGCGGGCGCGGTGGCCGGGTCTTGCGGCTGGCGGCATCGGAGGGGCACACATGCGCGCCCATGGCTTCGATGCCTGGTGGCCCAGCGACAAACTGGCCGTGCGTGGGTACGTGGAAGTGCTGAAGCACTACCGTGAAATCGTCGCGATCCGCGATCAGCTGAAGTCGCGCTTGTTGCGCGACGCTCCGGATGTATTCATCGGTGTCGATGCACCGGACTTCAACCTGGCCCTCGAGCGCGACCTGAAGCAGCAGGGCGTCCGGACGGTGCACTTCGTATGCCCTTCCGTGTGGGCATGGCGCGCCAACCGGCTCGCACGCCTCCAGGCCAGCGCAGACCATGTGTTGTGCCTGTTTCCTTTCGAGCCGGCGCTGTTGAAGTCACATGGCGTCGCCGCTACTTTTGTCGGGCACCCACTCGCACGGGTGATTCCGATGCAGGCCGACAAGCTGGCAGCCAGGCGCACGTTGGGCTTGTCCGAGCATGACCAGGTGGTCGCCTTGCTGCCCGGCAGCCGTCAATCTGAAATACGTTACCTGGCACGGCGTTTCTTCGATGCTGCCGCCCTGCTCAAGGCCGAGCGACCCGGTCTGAGGTTCATTTTGCCAGCCATGCCGGCTTTGCAGACAGAGATCGAGCGGCTTGCACAGGAGGCGGGGATGGCGCACGAGGTACTGGTTCTGCCGGGCCAATCGCATGCCGCGCTGGCGGCCTGTGATGTGACCCTGATCGCGAGCGGCACGGCGACGCTGGAGGCTGCACTCTTCAAGCGTCCGATGGTGATTGCCTACAACATGCATTGGTTGTCCTGGCAAATCATGCGTCGGCAGCGCCTTCAAGCATGGGTAGGTTTGCCCAACATCCTGTGCCGAGACTTTGTCGTGCCCGAACTGCTTCAAGGCGACGCCACACCGGCATCCATGGCGCGGGAAGTGGGGCGCTGGTTGGACCAGCCGCAGCGGGTTGAAGTGCTGGAGCGCCGTTTTGCCCAGCTCCATGGTGAATTGTTGAGGGATACGTCCCGTCTGGCTACCGATGCGATCGAGCAAGTTCTTCAGCGCTGAGCCGGCGGCTTTCGACTGGGCCCGCGCGGGACTGGTGGCCGGCGTGGACGAAGCCGGCCGGGGCCCGCTGGCCGGTCCGGTCGTAGCAGCAGCGGTGATTCTGGACCAGCGTCAGCCAATCGCCGGCCTGGCCGACTCCAAAAAGCTCACGGCAAGGCAAAGGGAGCTGCTGTTCGAGCAGATTTGCGCCAAGGCCTTGTGTTGTTCCATTGCACATGCCAGCGTCGAAGAGATCGACCGGATCAATATTCTTCAAGCCACGTTGCTGGCCATGCAGCGTGCCGTTGCGGGCCTGCGGCTCAAGCCCTCCAGGGTGCTGGTAGACGGCAACCGGCTGCCAGTGCTCGACGTACTGGCACAGGCCATCATCAAAGGGGATTCCCTGGTCCCTTGCATATCCGCCGCTTCCATCCTCGCCAAGGTGCATCGCGACCGGTGCTGCAGGGAACTGCATCAGCAATACCCGTTGTACGGATTTGATGCACACAAGGGATATGGAACCGCTCAACATCTGGCTGCGTTGCGTACCCACGGAGCATGCCCCGAGCATCGGCGTACGTTCGCGCCAGTTGCCAAGGTTCTGGCATGACGTCGGACTCGCAACTTCAGCCCCTGGTGATTGCCTCGCTGGAGAACCCACTGGTCAAGCTGCTGCGGCGCCTTTCCGGGCAAAGCAGCGCCTACCGCAAGCAGGGCCAGTTCTGGATCGAAGGAGACCATTTGTGCCGTGCTGCCATCGAGCGGCAAGTCCGGCCGGCAGTGGCCGTCATGGCCGAATCCTTTTCGGCATCGATGCCGTCCGCCTGGGTCCGGGCGGCAGAGAAAACCGTGATCATGCCGGATCGCCTGTTCGATGCCATCAGCGGTCTGGAGTCACCTGCACACGTGGGGTTCCTGATCCACATGGAGCCAGCGCGGCAGCCGCGCCGCGACCTCACAACAGTGGTTCTGGACCGAGTCCAGGATGCCGGCAACGTCGGCTCGATTCTTCGCAGTGCGGCGGCGTTCGGTGTTCGGCAGGTCTTGGCCACGCAGGGCACTGCCGCGTTGTGGTCGCCCAAGGTGCTTCGTGCGGGCATGGGGGCGCATTTCGGGCTGGAACTGGTCGAGGGACTTGGAGATGCGGCAGTGATTGAAACCGGCCTGCCGTTGATCGCGACAAGTTCGCATGAAGGTGTCCTGGTGCAGCATGCTGCATTGCCTGATCCGTGTGCCTGGGTCTACGGGCATGAAGGGCAGGGCGTCGGCGACGTATTGCTGCAGCGGGCGGCGATGCGTGTGAGGATTGCCCAACCGGGTGGCGAGGAGTCGCTGAATGTCGCCGCAGCGGCGGCGATATGCCTTTACGCAAATTCGATCAGGCAGGGCAGCTAGCGCGGCCCGCGGGAAGTCGGGTCGAATCGACGCTGGCTATAATGAAGAGCTGTCCAGAAGGCAGCCGTCCCGAGCGATTTCCCAAGTCGAAATTCCCTTTCAAAGGCAGCAGCCAGGAGTCTGGTCTTGCGGATGCTTGGGCGTACCCGTAACCTATCCGGAGATCCCAGTGCTCTTGTCTCTCAAGGGAAAAAGCCCCCGCGCCATTCTGGCGCTCGCAGACGGCACGGTCTATTTCGGCGATTCGATCGGCGCCTCTGGCTCGCGCGTTGGCGAAGTCGTCTTCAACACGTCGATGACGGGGTACCAGGAGATCCTGACCGACCCCAGCTACTGCCAGCAAATCGTCACACTGACCTATCCGCATGTCGGCAACTATGGCACCAACACGCAGGACGTCGAATCCGCCAAGGTGCAGGTGGCCGGCCTGATCATCAAGGACCTGCCGCTGCAGCCGTCCAACTTCCGCTCGGAGTCCAGTCTGGCGGATTACCTTGTGGCCAGCGGCACCGTGGCGATTGCCAATCTCGATACCCGCAAGCTGACGCGGCACCTGCGTAGCCAGGGCGCGCAAAACGGCTGCATCCTGGCTTTGCCGGCAGGCGAGGCCGTCAGCCAGACGGCGATCGACCTGTGCCTGGATTTGGCGCGACAGGCGCCATCCATGGCCGGCCTGGACCTGGCGCAGGTCGTGACGGCTGACGCACCTTATGAATGGACCGAGACGGAGTGGCGCCTCACTGGGACTGGTTCTGACCGCAAACCCGGATTTGGCTCGCTGACGGCACCACGCCGACACGTCGTAGCCTACGATTTCGGTGTCAAGCGCAATATTCTGCGGATGTTGGCAGAGCGCGGTTGCCGGGTGACGGTCGTGCCGGCAAGAACCGATGCTGCACAAGTGGTGGCGCTCAAGCCCGACGGCGTGTTCCTCTCCAATGGCCCGGGTGACCCGGAGCCGTGTGACTATGCGGTGCGCGCGGTACGAGAACTGGTGGACGCCGGACTGCCGACGTTCGGCATTTGCCTTGGCCACCAGATCCTTGCGCTGGCATCCGGCGCGCGCACCTTCAAGATGAAGTTCGGCCACCATGGCGCCAATCATCCGGTGAAGGACCTCGACACCGGGCGCGTCAGCATCACCAGCCAGAACCATGGCTTCGCGGTTGACGATGCGTCCCTGCCCGGCAACCTGAGAGCCACACACGCCAGCCTGTTCGACGGGACGCTGCAAGGCCTGGCACGCACGGACCGGCCGGCTTTCAGTTTTCAGGGGCATCCGGAGGCGTCGCCTGGCCCCCACGATATTTCCTACCTTTTCGAGCGCTTCGTCGCCGTGATGGAACAGCCACGTCGGAGCGAACATGCCTAAGCGCACAGACATCAAGAGTGTCCTGATCATTGGCGCAGGGCCGATCATCATCGGGCAGGCCTGCGAATTCGACTACTCCGGGGTGCAGGCCTGCAAGGCATTGCGCGAAGAGGGCTTCAAGGTCATCCTGATCAACAGCAATCCGGCCACGATCATGACCGACCCGGCCACGGCCGATGTGACCTACATCGAACCCATCACATGGCAGACGGTGGAAAAAATCATCGCCCGGGAACGGCCCGACGCCATCCTGCCGACCATGGGAGGGCAGACTGCCCTGAATTGCGCGCTGGACCTGTGGCATCAGGGCGTGCTCGAACGCTACCAGGTCGAGCTGATCGGGGCGAGCCCGGAAGCCATCGACAAGGCGGAAGACCGCCAGAAGTTCAAGCAGGCCATGACCCATATCGGATTGGGGTCGGCACGCTCGGGTATCGCCCACAATATCGAAGAAGCCTGGGTGGTGCAGAAGACACTCGGATTCCCCACCGTGATCCGGCCCAGCTTCACGCTCGGCGGCACCGGCGGTGGCATTGCCTACAACGCCGAGGAATTCGAAACCATCTGCAAGCGCGGGCTGGAAGCCTCCCCGACCAGCGAACTCCTCATCGAGGAGTCGTTGCTGGGCTGGAAGGAGTTCGAGATGGAAGTGGTGCGCGACAAGGCGGACAACTGCATCATCGTGTGTTCGATAGAAAACCTGGACCCGATGGGTGTGCATACCGGAGACTCGATCACCGTTGCGCCAGCGCAGACGCTGACTGATCGTGAGTACCAGATCATGCGCAACGCGTCGCTGGCGGTGTTGCGCGAGATTGGCGTGGACACCGGTGGCTCGAACGTGCAGTTTGCGATCAACCCGGTGGACGGCCGCATGGTGGTGATCGAGATGAACCCTCGCGTCAGCCGGTCTTCCGCGTTGGCATCCAAAGCCACCGGATTTCCGATCGCCAAGATTGCAGCCAAGCTGGCGATCGGTTATACGCTCGACGAGTTGCGCAACGAGATCACGGGCGGCGCGACCCCTGCGAGTTTCGAGCCCAGCATCGACTACGTGGTGACCAAGATTCCGCGGTTTGCATTCGAAAAGTTTCCGACAGCTGATTCGCGACTGACGACCCAGATGAAATCGGTGGGTGAGGTCATGGCGATCGGCCGCACCTTCCAGGAGTCGTTCCAGAAGGCCTTGCGCGGCCTGGAAGTTGGCGTTGATGGCATGAACGAGAAGACCCAGGATCGTGAAGTGCTCGAAAAGGAACTGGGTGAACCGGGCCCCGAGCGCATCTGGTACGTGGGGGATGCCTTTGCCCAGGGCATGAGCGTGGCGGAGGTGTTTGCGCTGACGAAAATCGACCCGTGGTTTCTGGTGCAGATCGAGGAGATCGTGAAGATCGAACTCGAGCTGGAGTCAAAAACCCTGGACGTGCTGGATGAACCCACCCTGCGCGCCTTGAAGAAGAAGGGATTTTCGGATCGGCGCCTGGCGCGCCAGCTCAAGACCACCGACAAGGTGATTCGCGACTTGCGCCGCTCGCTGGGCGTGCGGCCGGTCTACAAGCGTGTGGACACCTGTGCGGCCGAGTTCCCGACCCACACGGCGTACCTGTACTCCACCTACGAGGACGAGTGCGAGGCGCAGCCGACCTCACGCCGGAAGATCATGGTTCTGGGCGGCGGGCCCAACCGGATCGGACAGGGTATCGAGTTCGATTACTGTTGCGTCCACGCGGCGCTGGCGCTGCGCGAGGATGGTTACGAGACCATCATGGTCAACTGCAACCCCGAGACGGTGTCTACCGATTACGACACCAGTGACCGGCTGTACTTCGAGCCTTTGACGCTGGAAGATGTGCTTGAGATCGTCGACAAGGAACAGCCGCTGGGCGTGATCGTCCAGTACGGCGGGCAGACGCCGCTGAAACTTGCACTCGACCTGGAGGCCAACGGTGTTCCGATCATCGGTACCAGCCCTGACATGATTGATGCGGCCGAGGACCGTGAGCGCTTCCAGAAGTTGCTGCACAGCCTGGGATTGCGGCAACCGCCCAACGCAACGGCACGTACCGAGCCAGAGGCCCTTGAAAAGGCTGCCGCATTGGGATACCCGCTTGTCGTTCGCCCGAGTTACGTGCTGGGCGGGCGTGCGATGGAGATCGTGCATGAGCAGCGCGACCTCGAACGCTACATGCGTGAAGCTGTCAAGGTGTCACACGATTCCCCCGTTTTGCTCGACCGGTTCCTGAATGACGCGATCGAATGTGACGTGGACGCACTGTGCGACGGCGAGCGGGTTTTCATCGGTGGTGTGATGGAGCATATTGAGCAGGCCGGCGTGCACAGCGGCGACTCCGCGTGTTCTTTGCCACCCTATTCGCTGGGCGCGGCCACGGTGGCGGAACTCAAGTTGCAGACCGCCGCCATGGCCCGGGCGTTGAACGTGGTTGGCCTGATGAACGTGCAATTCGCCATTCAGCGGCTGCAGGATGCCAGCGGCTGCGTGCAGGACACGATCTTCGTGCTCGAAGTCAACCCGCGCGCGTCGCGCACGGTGCCCTTCGTCAGCAAAGCCACGGGTATTCAGCTGGCCAAGGTCGCGGCGCGCTGCATGGTCGGGCAGACGCTGGACGCGCAGGGAATCGGAGCCGAGGTATTGCCGCCGTACTTCAGCGTCAAGGAGGCCGTCTTCCCGTTTGTCAAGTTTCCCGGTGTGGACACCATCCTCGGTCCGGAGATGAAATCCACCGGCGAGGTGATGGGTGTGGGCAAGACATTTGGCGAGGCGTTCGTCAAGTCACAACTGGGTGCCGGGACCCGGCTGCCGCGTTCCGGCAAGGTGTTCATTTCGGTCAAGCAAAGCGACAAGGCCCGTGCCGTTGGCATCGCGGTCGAACTCGCCGCAATGGGTTTTGACTTGATCGCCACCAAAGGCACTGCCGCCGCGATCAATGCCGCAGGTACCACATGCCAGGTGGTCAACAAGGTCACCGAAGGTCGGCCGCACATTGTGGACATGATCAAGAACAACGAGATTGCTCTGGTCATCAATACGGTCGAAGAGCGGCGCAATGCCATCACCGATTCGCGCCAGATTCGCACGTCCGCGTTGCTGGCCAGGGTGACCACCTTCACCACGATTGCCGGCGCGCAGGCCGCTGTGGAAGGCATGAAGTACCTGGACAACCTCGATGTGGTGTCTGTCCAGGAGTTGCACCGCCAACTCGCGGCATAATCCGGCTTCCCTGCCGTGACACGGTATGCGCCCTGGCGCAGTTCCGTGCCGGCTTTGATTTTTTTGAGTCTGCTCTATGGCTACCATTCCCATTACCCGACGTGGCGCTGACAAGCTCAAGACCGAGTTGCACCGACTCAAGACTGTTGACAGGCCGTCCGTCATCACAGCAATTGCCGATGCGCGTGCGCAGGGTGATCTGAGCGAAAACGCCGAGTACGAGGCCGCCAAGGACCGCCAGGGCTTTATTGAAGGCCGCATCCAGGAAGTAGAGAGCAAGTTGTCGATGGCCCAGGTCATCGATCCCACAACGCTGGAGGCCGGAGGGCGCGTGGTTTTTGGTGCTACAGTCGAACTCGAAGACGAGGCCACCGGTGAGGTGGTCAAGTACCAGATCGTCGGTGAGGACGAGGCCGATCTGAAGCTGGGTCTGGTGAATATCAGCAGCCCGATTGCACGTGCCTTGATCGGCAAGGAGGAAGGCGACACCGCCGAAGTCGTGGCCCCTGGCGGCATCCGGCATTTCGAGATCGTCGCCGTCAACTACGTCTGAATCAGCGGTGGCGTGGCCGGTCTGGATTGCGGCGTTGTGGTGGGGCAGCCTGACGACCCTGGCGTTGGGTGTGGTTCCGCTGCTGTTTGCCACTCTTGCGAGCCCTGCCATGGCGGGCAACATGGCGGCCAGGCTGTTTGAGGTCCAGACTTCGGTCTCTTCCGGTCTCGGCCTGGCATTGCTGATCGCCGCGTATGCGGCCCCGGATGCCGGCCTTGCCGGTCGAGCGCGCGATGCACGGGTCTATGTGCTCGGAGGTGTTGCGCTCGCATTGCTGGCGCAGTGTGTGGTGGCGCCACACATCGTGGCACGGGACAACCTTCGCCTCTGGCATGCTGCAGGAACGGCCATGTACTTGGCGCAATGGTGCTGCGCGGCAGCTGTTTTCTGGCGCATGGTGCGGCCAGAACGTACGCCTCAACCCTGACTGCGCTTCTTGAGGCTCGGCTTCCTGGGTTTCGCGCGCTTGATCTGGCCCCCGGGCGTCAGGCGCTGGTTGCCGAGCACCCGCAAGGTGCGTACTTCAGGGCGCTGTCCGCCGCGTTTGCTGTATTTGAGAATCTTCACGTCGCGCGGGCCAGGCATTTTGTCCTCGTCCTGCGCGCGCTCCTTGACCGGCATCGGCCTCCATAAAACCAGCAGTTTGCCGATGTGCTGTATCGGGGCTGCCCCGAGCTCATCGGTCAGGGCCTGAAACATGGTTTCCCGCGCGGACCGGTCATCGGAAAAGATGCGGACCTTGATCAGGCCGTGGGCATCCAGGGCGCCGGAAATTTCCTTCTTGACCGCCTCGGTCAGTCCGTCGGAACCGACCATGACCACCGGATCGAGGTGGTGCGCCAGCGACCGATATTCTTTTCGTTGGGCGGGGGATAATTGAAGCTGGGGCATCCCCCTATTATCGGTGCAATGAAAACGCGAACCAAGAGCAATAAAGTCAACCGGGCATGGCTCAATGACCATGTGAACGATCCCTATGTCAAGTTGGCGAAAAGGGAGGGTTATCGCGCGCGCGCTGCCTACAAGCTCAAGGAAATCGACGAATCGCTGCACTTGATCAAACCCGGCGACCTGATTGTGGACCTGGGCTCGGCACCAGGAGCCTGGAGCCAGTATCTGCGCAATCGGCTTTCACCCAGGACCGCAACCGGTGGCGGCGCGGCGGCGGGTGAACTCAATGGCACCATCATTGCCATGGACATCCTGCCGATGGTTCCCGTCGAGGGGGCAGCCTTCCTGCAGGGCGATTTCCGCGAACCTGCCGTGCTGCAGCAATTGGCGGACATGCTGGATGGCAGACTGGCCGACCTTGTCGTTTCGGACATGGCGCCCAACTTGTCGGGTATCGAGTCCGCGGATGCAGCCCGTATCGCCCATCTGGTCGAATTGGCTCTGGAATTCAGCCAGAACCACATGAAACCCCAGGGTGCTTTGGTGGTCAAGGTATTTCACGGGAGTGGTTATAGCCAACTGGTCAAACTGTTCAAGGAGTCTTTCCTTGTGGTCAAACCCATCAAACCAAAGGCATCACGGGACAAATCCTCTGAGACCTTTTTGGTCGGGATCGGGCTCAAGGTGTTCGCCCCTGCGGCCGCTGTAGGCGGGTAACCAGTTGCAATTGCGCACATTACCTTGCGCCAACTATGGTTGACCCCTTGAATTTCGGATCAATGGCGCCTTGAAACGCCTAAAATGGGGCGCAAGTATGCCTAGTCGTTTCAGTTGCCCCATGATCGGAGCCCCGCTTGAATAATCAGTGGTTTTCTAAAGTAGCCGTATGGCTCGTTATCGCTCTGGTGCTGTTCACTGTATTCAAACAGTTCGACACGCGCAGTGTTGCCAATGCCGGGTACCTCGGTTACTCGGATTTCCTCGAAGAAGTCCGGGGCAAGCGCATCAAGAGCGCGATCATCCAAGAAGGTCAAGGCGGTACCGAAATCATTGCCGTCACCAATGAGGACCGCAAGGTTCGCACCACGGCGACCTACCTGGACCGTGGTCTGGTGGGTGACCTGATCGCCAACGGCGTGAAGTTCGACGTCAAGGCCCGCGAAGAGAGCTCGCTGCTGATGACCTTGCTGGTGAGTTGGGGCCCCATGTTGTTGCTGATCGGTGTCTGGGTGTACTTCATGCGCCAGATGCAGGGCGGCGGAAAGGGGGGGGCTTTCAGCTTCGGCAAGAGCAAGGCGCGCATGATGGATGAGAACACCAACCAGGTAACCTTCGCTGACGTCGCTGGTTGTGATGAAGCCAAGGAGGAGGTCAAGGAGGTCGTGGACTTTCTCAAGGATCCGCAGCGATTTCAAAAACTTGGGGGCCGGATCCCGCGTGGTTTGTTGCTGGTGGGCCCTCCGGGCACCGGCAAGACACTTCTGGCCAAGGGAATTGCCGGCGAGGCCAAGGTTCCCTTCTTCTCCATCTCTGGTTCGGACTTCGTCGAAATGTTTGTGGGCGTAGGCGCAGCCCGTGTACGCGACATGTTCGACAATGCCAAGAAAAATGCGCCTTGCATCATCTTCATTGACGAAATTGATGCAGTCGGACGCCAGCGCGGAGCCGGTCTGGGCGGCGGCAACGATGAGCGCGAGCAGACGCTGAACCAGATGCTGGTCGAGATGGACGGTTTCGAGACCAATGTCGGCGTCATCGTGGTGGCGGCAACCAACCGCCCTGACATTCTCGACTCTGCTTTGTTGCGGCCCGGTCGCTTCGACCGTCAGGTGTATGTGACGCTGCCCGATATCCGCGGGCGCGAACAGATCCTGAATGTGCATATGCGCAAGGTGCCTCTGGGGCAGGACGTCAGCGCCAGCGTAATTGCTCGCGGTACACCCGGCATGTCGGGTGCTGACCTGGCCAACCTGTGCAACGAAGCGGCTTTGATGGCTGCCCGGCGCGGAGCGCGGGTTGTCGAGATGCAGGACTTCGAAAAGGCCAAGGACAAAATCCTCATGGGCCCGGAGCGCAAGAGCATGGTGATGCCGGAGAGCGAACGCATCAATACCGCGTACCACGAGTCAGGCCATGCGTTGATTGGCAAATTGCTGCCCAAGTGCGACCCGGTCCACAAAGTGACGATCATTCCGCGAGGGCGCGCGCTCGGCGTCACGATGAGCCTGCCGGCGCAAGACCGGTACAGCTACGACAGCGAGTTCATGCTCAATCAGATCAGTATGTTGTTTGGCGGACGGATTGCCGAAGAGGTTTTCATGCACCAGATGACGACTGGTGCCAGCAACGACTTCGAGCGTGCAACCCAGATTGCCCGTGACATGGTCACGCGTTACGGCATGACCGATGCGCTGGGGCCGATGGTGTATGCTGAAAATGAGGGAGAAGTCTTTCTCGGACGATCTGTGACCAAGACCACCACGATGAGTGAGCAAACCATGCAGAAGGTCGACGCGGAAGTACGGCGCATCATCGACCAGCAATATTCACTCGCGCGCAAGCTGATCGAAGACAACCAGGACAAGATGCATGCCATGGCCAAGGCACTCCTGGAGTGGGAAACCATCGACAGCGATCAGCTTGACGACATCATGGCGGGCAAGGCGCCTCGCCCGCCGAAGGACTGGACACCACGTGCGCCGGCCGCCGGTGGTGGCTCGGGTGGTGGGACGCCTGCCGTCACGCCAGATCCAGCACCGACGGTCGCCTGATACCGACTACTCTTGGTGTGAGGCCGCTGGAGCGGCAGCAGTGCCCCTCTTGTCCTCGGTGACCATGCTCTGGCAGACTTCCCGATTCGCTATTGACCTGTCGAGCCCACGCGTCATGGGGATCGTCAACGTGACGCCGGATTCGTTTTCGGATGGTGGCGAGCACGCGGCACTTGCAACTGCATTGGCACATTGCGAGAAGTTGCTGGCGGATGGTGCCCACATGCTGGA
>JAYVRP010000694.1:0-1550 GCA_043776215.1 Rhodoferax sp.
TCGTACCAGCGAAAAGCCAGCGGCTGTTGCGACGCGGGGCCCTGGTAACGGATGGGTTCGATGTGTGAAAAATAACTCAAGGCGAATCTAATCGTTGACGAACGGACGACAGGACTTGAGCGGCTGGCGCCGCCGGGTGAAAGCTGGAGTGCAATGCGGGATACAGCGCACGAAATCGCGTGTATCGCTGCATCAGGCGCGTGTGTTCGTCGGGGTGTGGCGAGAAGCGGCGGGCCACGGCCGGAGCCTTGCAGACCCCAGTTTCATCGCCGCCACAGGCCAGCCAGGCCAGCCGGGCGGCACCCAGCGCGGCCCCGGCCTCGCCGCCCATGTGTGTGACGATTTCCACGTTCATGGCCGAGGCCAGTTGCTGCGCCCAGGTTGCGCTGCGTGCACCGCCGCCCACCAGTGACAGGCTGTTCACCTGGGTACCGGCCTGTTGCAAGGCGCGCAAGCCGTCCAGCAAGCCAAACGTGACACCCTCCATGACGGCATACGCGATGTCGGTTGCCCCGTGGTCATGGGTCAGGCCGACCAGTGCCCCCTTGGCCAGTGCATCGTTATGGGGCGTGCGTTCACCGGACAGGTACGGCAGGAAAATCGGTGCCGAGGCCAGAGCATGCGGATCCAGGTGCTCCATGGTGGCCAGCAGGTGGGCGACATCCCCGGCGCCGACCAGACGCGCGGCCCACTGCAGGCAGCTGGCTGCCGACAGCATCACGCTCATCTGGTGCCAGCGGCCCGGCAAGGCATGGCAGAACGCATGCACGGCCGAGCCCGGATTGGGGCGGTACTGGCCGGTTGTCACAAACAACACCCCCGACGTACCAAGCGAAACAAATCCCTGACCCGACTGCACCGCGCCAATACCCACGGCGCTGGCCGCGTTGTCACCCCCCCCTCCAGCGACCCGCACGTTGGCAGGCAGGCCCCAGCGCTGTGCGAGGTCTTCGCGCAGGGTGCCGCTGCTGTCGCTGCCTTCCACCAGGCGTGGCATCTGGCCCGGGCCCATGGCGCATGCCTGCAGCAAAAGTGGTGACCAGCGTCTGTGCGCGACATCGAGCCACAAGGTGCCAGACGCATCGGACATGTCCGACACACATTCACCGGTCAGCCGGAGCCGCAACCAGTCTTTGGGCAGCAGGACGCGGTCGGTGCGGGCGAAGATGTCGGGCTCATGCTGTTGCAGCCACAACAGCTTGGGTGCGGTGAAACCCGGCATGGCCAGATTGCCGGTGATCCCGGACAGGTCGGGCAAGCGGGCGGTCAACTCCGCGCATTGGTCGGCGCTGCGGCCGTCGTTCCAGAGGATGGCGGGCCGCAATACCGCCTGGTCGCGGTCCAGCACGACCGCGCCGTGCATTTGACCGGACAGACCGATACCACCCACCGCAGCCATGGCCGTCGGGCCGGCCAGTGCGGCCACGTGATCCAGTGCCGCACACGTGCCCTGCCACCAGTCGGCCGGGTCCTGCTCCGACCACAAGGGCTGCGGCCGGGACACTTGGAGCGGGGCGCTGGCCCGCGCCACGATGGCATGGTCGTCGCCC
>JAYVRP010000695.1:0-4915 GCA_043776215.1 Rhodoferax sp.
AGTTTCTCCAAGGTTAAACATAGGGCTCCGGTAGAGAGTTCGGATCCCCGGGCCAACCTCCTATTTCAGGAAGTTGGGTCTATTGCACCAGAGGCGAACCGGTTTGGCAAAGACTTGAGGCATAAATTTGCGATGTAAAGTTTTTTCCGTTGCAGTGCTGCAACAAAAGAAAATGGTGCCATCTCCACATTCCCTCAAATCCCGAAAAATCCGCATTTCCCCTGCTACCGAATGCGAATGCAGAACCTGCCGTTTCGGCCTGGTGAAACTCGGGGTTGCGTCTGCGGGTCGCATTCGGGCCTGCGGCTCACCTCTAGCGGGCACCGGGTCAGATGCGGAATGATCTTGTTTTTTGCATCCATTATGGGTAACATATATGCAAAATATGATCCATCAATGCGCTTTTTCTCAAGGAGAGATGCCCATGCAAACTTTCTCTTCCCGCGACGTGCAAACCCGGTTCGGAGCCATCATGGACATTGCCAAACGTGACGCGGTGACCATTACCCAATATGGCCGCCCTGTGGTGGTCATGATGAACGTGGACGACGCACAAGAGGCGATGCGTGCGCGAGCGGGTCGCCGTCTGGTCGATTTTCTGAGCAAGCTGCCGCTCCATACTGCCGCTGAGGCGTTGACCGACCAGGACATCAACGACCTCGTGCATGCGCTTCGCTAGCCGGGTCGTGCTCGACACCAGCACACTGATAGGCGCCATCCTCAAGCCACAGTCGATCCCTGCGCAGGCGCTGAACCTGGCAACGGAGCATGCTGAAATTTTGGTGTCGGAAGAAACGCTGGCGGAGTTGGCGCAAGTAATTGAGCGGACCCATCTGGACCAGTATCGCAGCCCGGAAGAACGCCAAACTTTCTACCGGACTTACGCAGAAGTGGCCTTGCTGGTGGCTGTGTCGAAGCCCGTGGTGGCCTGCCGCGACCCGAAGGATGACAAATTCCTGTCCGTCGCTGTAGCGGGGGGCGCTTCACTCGTCGTATCGAGTGACCGGGACTTGTTGTCCATGCAGAAGTTTGGTGATATCCACCTTTTGTCGGCGCGAGCGTTTGTTGAACTCTGCCAGCTGCCATGATGGCGAAAGTAACCGGCAAAGCCCTATCCACAGTGATGGCTGATATGAAATTTTGTACAACACTTTGGGGCCCGTATGCGCACTGTCACTTCGCGAGAAATGATTCATCACTTTTCGGTGGTTGCCGCCCGTGTCGTCGCCGGTGAAGAGATTACGGTCACCCGGCATGGCAAGCCTTTGTTGCGCCTGACTCCGGTCGCGGAGACGGGGTTGGACTCGCAGCAGCGATCCGCCTTGGTGAACAAGGCGCTGTCGGTGCGCATGTCACGCCCATTGGGCAAACCTTTCGCGCGCGACGATGCTTACGACACGTGAGTCCGCGTGGACCGTGGACACCAACGTGCTGGTCTATGCCACGGCCATCGACGCGACACCTGCCAAGTAGCGGGTCGCCCATGTGTTGGGCGCTTGGAGTGCACGTTGTCAACCCGTTTGCAAAATTGGACCCTGCATGATCGACAAAATTTTGACCACCGCCGATGCGGCCTTGCGCACGATTTTTGCCACACCCCACGCTTCGCGCGCCTGCCCGACCCTGCCCGGGCAGGCGAGCGAACTGAGCACCGAGGAAAAGGCCCATGCCGGTGCGCTGATGCGGGTCAACCATGTGGGCGAGGTGTGCGCGCAAGCGTTGTACGCCTCGCAGGCACTGGCCACCAGCAACTCGACCTTGCGAGCACATTTCGTGCGGGCCGGAGCCGAGGAAACCGACCACCTGGCCTGGACGCAGCAACGCCTGGACGAACTCGGGGCGCGCCGGTCACTGCTCAATCCCCTTTGGTATGCCGGCGCATTCGGGCTCGGCCTGCTGGCCGGGCGCCTGGGGGACCGCGTCAGCCTGGGTTTCGTGGTCGAAACCGAAAAGCAGGTCGAGGCGCATCTGCAGGGGCACATGGACCTGCTGCCGCCCAACGACCACGCTTCACGCGCGATCGTGGCGCAGATGAAAGACGACGAAGTGCGCCACGCGATAGAAGCACGCCAGGCCGGTGCCGTGGAGCTGCCTGAGCCGGTCAAGGGCTTGATGCGACTGGCGGCCCGGGTGATGACGACGGTGGCGCATCGGATATGAACCGCTTTGCAGCCCTGGAGTCCGTGCTGGAAGTATTGGTTGACCAAGACCTATAGCGCACGGTCTTGTCGCGAATGGCGCAGCGCGAGTATGCCAGCGAGGTGAACATCGGCGACATGCGAGCAGAAGGGCTGGAGCGCTGATTGCTTGCAATTCTTTCTACTCGTGCTATCTTTCTGGCTGTGAACAGCAAGCACCGAAAGACGCTGGAATCGATCTGGAAAGAGCCAGTAAACGGCAATGTCGAATGGGCACGGATAGAGTCGCTGTTGAAGGCAGTTGGCTGCCGCGTTATCGAAGGGGCGGGGTCATCGGTCACCTTCGAGTGCTTGGGAAACAAAGCAACGCTCCATCGCCTTCACCCGGGCAAAGAAGCCTTGCGCTACCGTGTCAGTGCGGCGCGTGAGTTTTTGCAACGTATTGGAATCACACCATGAGCAATTCCATGAGCTACAAGGGCTATTCAGCCAGCATGGTCTTCAATGGCGAGGACAAGGTCATCGTGGGCCGGGTGCTGGACATCGACGACATCATTGTTTTCCATGGTGAGTCGGTGTCAGAGTTTGAATCCAACTTCCACTGCGCCGTCAACGACTACATCGCGGCTTGCACGGAGCTTGGCAGCAAGCCGGAAAAGCCCGCCAGCGGAAGATTGATGCTGCGTATCGCACCCGGAGTGCACGCAGCCGCTGTCAAGGCCGCAGCCAGGAGCGGAGTCAGCCTGAACAAGTGGGCCGAGAAGACGCTGGAAGCTGCCGCGCATTGACCACAAGGCACACCACCGGCGCCTCAGGAGTGAGAGCCCTTGAACTGACGCACCCGTGCAGGCCGCGTCAAACGTCCGTCAGTTCGAAACTCGTCGTGATTGCCGCCGTCTTGCCCAGCATGATGGTGGCGGAGCAGTATTTGTCGTGGCTCATGGCAATGGCCCGCTCGACCGCCAGGGCTGGAATACCCTTGCCAGACACGCTGAAGTGCATGTGGATGGCGGTGAACACCTTGGGGTCGGTCTCGGCGCGTTGCGCGGTGAGTTTGCAAGAACAGTTGCGCACGTCGTGGCGGCCGCGCTTGAGGATCAGCACCACATCGTAAGCAGTGCAGCCGCCAGCGCCGGCGAGCAGGGTCTCCATCGGGCGTGGGGCCAGGTTCTGGCCACCATTCTCGGGTTTGGCGGCATCGGGTGCGCCATCCATCACGAGGGTGTGGCCGCTGCCGGTTTCGGCGAGAAAACCCATGCCCGAGCGCGTGCCCGCGCCTCCGGTCCAGCTGACTGTGCATTCCATGGGTGAGGTCTCCGGTAGTTGATCAAGCCGCTGTGTGAACACCCGACAACCGTTCGGGCTTCGCCCTTCGACAGGCTCAGGGCGAACGGGAAAGAGAGGATTCTCGAGACTATAGCGCCGCCTTGCTCCAGCAATTACAGCGACCCGGCAAATGCCACCTCGATGGCGGCAACGACTTTCCGACCAATGGTCTCGTCCGCCAGTTGCGGAAACTCGTGAAGCAACTTGTTGGACAACATGCCACCGTGATCGCGTATCGAACGAATAATGCGGTCAATGTCGGCTTCTGGCCCCTCGATGACTTGCTTGACGCGTTCGCGGGCGATGCGCTGCTTGCGCAAATAGCCTGCTTCCTTGTGCATCTCTTGCTCGATGGTCGTCTGCACCACCTGGGCCAAGTATTCGACGTGGCCGGTCATGTCGGGATAACGCCACGCCGACAACGCATCATCCCAAGCATCAAATTGCAGGTTGTAGCGCACGCCATCCTCGGCGACCTGCTCCGCGCCAAATCGCCAAGCTTCTGCATACTTGCGCATCAGCGGTCGTGAGAACAGTTCCAACGCCTGATCGTAGCCGCGCCGGTTGTTGACCGAACTGGTGACGGTAGCCGACACAGGCAGAACGAAAGGCGCCGGGATTGCCTTGTCTCTCCTTAGAACATCATTGATCAAGAACCGTGAGATGCGGCCATTGCCATCAGACATGGGGTGGATATAGACAAAACCGAACGACAGCACGGCCGCACGCAACAGCGCAGAGCGCCCTGTCGTGCGGGCAGCAAAGCTGCGCAGCCCAGTCAGCAGTGCCGGCGCGTCCTTCCAGTGCGGCGCGATGTAATGAACCACCTCGGTGAAGCCATCCACTTCGCCAACGAACACGGGTGAGCGACGCACGCCATAACGCGTCGCCCGCGCCCCCAATATTTGCGCCTGCAATTCACCAAGAGCGGTATCCGACAGCGGCTCTTCGAACTGCCCACAGCGCTGCTCCATCACGGCCGCGAAACGCCGTACACGATCACCATGCTGCTCTTCATGTTCGATCGCGAAACTCGCCCGACTTTCCTTAATGGTCAGCCAACCAACGCTGCGCTGCAGAACGTCAGCACCAAACTCGGCCTCCAGGTCTGCAAGATGCTGTGCACAGTTGTACTTTTCGGCCGCCCGCACACGCGCAGAACGCAGAACCATAGGGCAAAAATCAGGGGTACCGGGCAGGTTGTCACGGACCCGCCAGCGCGGGTTGTTGACAGGCTGACTGGCCGTCAGGTAGGCATCGGCATCGAGCGCCGCGACGTAATTGCCCGCCTCAACACCGGAAAACGCCAACGGACGCCCCGTCAGGTACTCGAAGAAGAAGCCAGCGCGACGCGCGTATTGGCCCGTTGGTTCGGACGCAATCCAAGCCTCCAGGTTCGACGCCGGAATCACTTCGAATAACCGGGCCAGGAACTCCAGATGAAAGCTTTC
>JAYVRP010000696.1:0-4905 GCA_043776215.1 Rhodoferax sp.
CGACCTGGTGGGCCAGTTGGGACCCATCGAAACGGGCTCCACCAAGCTGGTGATCATGATCGACACGGTCCAGCCCTGACGTTCTGGCGCCAGCCGCTCCTGCACTGACGCCCCAGCCGAAGCAAGTGGTGAGCCGCGCCAAGTCGGATCCGATGAAGCGATTGCCGCCCTTGCATGCCTTGCGCGCCTTCGACGCCGCAGTGCCGACCGGCAGCTTCACCCGCGCGGGTGAAAGCCTGCATGTCACCCAGGGCGCGATCAGTCGGCAGATCAAGCTGCTGGAAGACTGGCTCGGCAAGCCGGTGTTCGTGCGCCACTATCAGGGTTTGATTCTGACTCCCGCTGGCAGTGTGCTGGCCAAGGGCCTGGACGCGGCGTTTGGAACCATCCAGAGCGCGGTCACGCAGATCCAGCACCTGGGTGCCCACCAGCGCATCGCGGTCAACGTCCCGGAGACCTTTGCATCGCGCTGGCTGGCGCCGCGCCTGCGGGGTTTTCATGGCCGTTACCCGGACATCGACCTGTCCATTACCACCAGCAGCGTGATCACCCTGCGTGAGGCACAGCAGTACGACTGCCTGGTGATGTTCCTGGACGAGCCCTGGGCCAAGGCCGACTGCCGCCTGTTGCGCCAGGAGCGTTACGTGGCGGTTGCCAGCCCGGAATTGTGGGTGGGCGGTGCCGAGCCGGATCTGGTCAAGACCACCTTGTTGCATGTGCTGGCGGGCACCAAACGGTTGCCGATCTGGGAGAACTGGCTGGCCTCGCTCGGCAACCGGACGGTCGATCCTCGACCGGGCATCGCGTTTTCCACCATGGACCAGGCCATCAATGCCGCTGTGTCAGGGGCCGGCGTCGCAGTCGTCGATGCGCCGATGGTCGAGCGTGATCTGGCGGAAGACCGCCTGCGCCGCATCGGTGAACATGCGCTGACAGGCAGCTACGGTTACTGGTTTGTGGAGCCGCGCGAGCGCGGTCTGCGCGACCCGGCGCACGGCGCGGTCGTGGCGCTGTTCCAGTCGTGGTTGCTCGAGGTCAGCCGGAACGGTCCTGCGCCCGCTCACCCTTGATGGCCAGCGCCGCCTGGCGCTGGCGCCGCCGGACCAGCCATACCTCGGCCGCCAGCGCCAGAGCGGTCAGCCCGAAGCTGCCCCAGACATAGACGCCGTAGCCGCCCATGGCGAAAAATTCGGAAACACTACCCCACTGCATGGCGAACCCATTCTGCGTGGCGCTCACGCTCCAGGATGATGCAGCGAACCCGGGCCAGCGTCACCGCGATCGCGTACATCCACAAGGCCAGGCTCATGATGAGCATGCCCCACAACATCGTGCTGGCCATCGAGGGTGAACGTGTCAAGGACACCGAGGCGCCCTGGTGCAGGGTGTTCCACCACTTGACCGAGAAATAGATGATCGGCACGTTGATCACGCCCACCAGCGCCAGTACCGCGCCAGCCTTGTCGGCGCGCCGGGGATCGTCGATGGCGGCCTGCAGCGCCATGAAGCCGAGGTAGAGGAACAGCAGGATCAGCTCGGAGGTCAGCCGCGCATCCCAGACCCACCACGCGCCCCACATCGGCTTGCCCCACAGCGCGCCGGTCCACAGGGACAGAAAGGCGAACAAGGCGCCGGTCGGGGCCAGTGCCTGGGCCATCATGCCCGACAGGCGGGTGTTGAAGACCAAGCCCATGCCGGCCCAGGCGGCCATGACCAGGTAGATGAACATGGACAACCAGGACACCGGTACATGGACGAAGATGATGCGGTACCCCTCGCCCTGCTGGGCATCGGTGGGCGCGACAAAAAACGACAACCACAGCCCGGCCACGGTCAAACCCGTGGCCAGCACTGCAAACAGTGGCCACAAGCGGCCCGCCAGCGGGTAGAAATTTTGCGGGGACGCAAAGCGGAACCAGTTTGAAACGCGATTGTTCATTCGAGCGAAATCCTCAGCGCGGTGGTAATGGCGAGCGGCGCAAAAACGCAGGACAGCAGCAGCAGCGCACCCATCAACGAAAAATGGCCACTGATTCCTAGGCCCGCCGCATCGGCTTCGACCGCGCCGGCGCCGAAGATCAGTACCGGAATATAAAGCGGCAGGGTCAACAATGACAGCAATACCCCCGCGCCACGCACCCCCAGCGTCAGCGCAGCCCCGATGGCGCCGATCAGGCTCAGCGTCGGTGTGCCCAGCAGCAGGCTCAGGGTCAGCACGCCCAGCGCGCGCGCGTCGAGCCCGAACTGGATGCCCAGCACCGGCGCGATCAGCACCAGGGGCAAGCCCGACAGCAGGAAATGCGCCAGCACCTTGGCCATGACCAGCAAGCTCAGGGGCGTACCCGACAGCGCGAACTGCTCCAGGCTGCCATCGGCGTAGTCGGCCGCGAACAGGCGCTGCAGCGACAACATGGCCGCCAGCAGGGCGCCCACCCATAACACGCCTGGCGCCATGCGCAGCAGCAACGTCGCCTCGGGGCCCACCCCCAGCGGGAACAGGCTGGCCACGATCACGAAGAAAAACAGCGGCGTCAGCACATCGCCTTTTTGCTGCATGCCCAGCGCAATCTCACGCCGCACCACCGCCATGAATACGCCACTCCAGCCGATGGACGTCACGCCGACAACTCCAGGGTCTTGACCCATGCGCCGGGGATGTCCACCTGCTGGTGGCTGGTCAATACCGCCAACCCGCCGCGGCGCAGGTGCTCTCCGACGACTTCGGCCAGCAGAGCAATCGACTCGTGGTCCAGCGCGACGAAAGGTTCGTCCAGAATCCACAGGCTGGCCTTGGTGAGCAGCAGGCGCGACAAGGCCACGCGGCGCTTCTGGCCCTGCGACAGGTGACGGACCAGGCGGCGCTGGCAGCCGCGCAGCCCCATGTGTTCCAGTGCCCGTGTGGTGTCGCGGGTGTCCGGCCTGGCACCTGCCAGGGCCGAATAGAACGCCAGGTTCTCCTCCACGGTCAGCGCCTCCTGCAAGGCGTTGTGGTGGCCCAGGTAGAACAAGGCCTGGTGGTTCTCCTCGCCCTGGCCTTGCTGCTTCTGTGCCGGGTGGCCGTCCCACAACACCTGGCCGGCCTCGGCGCGCGACAGACCACACAGGATGCGCAACAGGCTGGTCTTGCCGGCCCCGTTGGCGCCACGCAGGTACAACAGTTGACCACTCTCCAGGCGGAAGCCGAGGCGTTCGAACAGCAGGCGTTCGCCGCGGACACATGCCAGATTCGAGACTTCGAGGATTTTCAAGAGAAAACTTCAGACCGGGAGGTGCGGCATTATGTCTCGCGTGCAGCGCAGTGGGCATCCGGAGCGCCAGGACCAGATGCCGATCACAACAAGTGGGTGACCAGCCGGAAATCGCTGTCTTCCGGGAACGCCTTGACCAGGAAACCCAGGCCCCGCATGAGCTTGAGCATGGAGCTGTTGTTGGACAGCACCAGCCCTTCGATCTCGGTCAGTCCCTTTTCGCGTGCGAAATCCATGATGGACAACATCAGGCGCGAGCCCAGGCCCTGGCCCTTGAAATCCTCGGCCACGACCAGAGAGAACTCACAACTGGTGCGGTCCGGGTTGGTCACATAGCGCGACACGCCTACGATCCGCGGCGTCTCCGTGGTGTTACCGTCCTTGGCCTGCTGCTGGTCACGGTGCACGGCGACCAGGGCCATCTCGCGGTCGTAATCGATCAGCGTGAAACGCGACAACATCGTGGTGGGCAACTCCTGCATCGACGAAACGAAGCGAAAATACCGGCTCTCGGGCGACAGTTTGCGCACGAAGTCCTGCAACATGGTGGCGTCGTCCGGGTGGATCGGCCGAACCGCATATTCGCCACCACCGCGCAGGGGCCAGGTCTGTTCACAGTGCGAGGGGTAGGGCAGGATCGCCAGGTGGTTGTAGTTGCGCATAGAAGGTGCCGCGCTGTCGATCACGATGCGGGCATCCACTGCCACGACCCCCGATTCATCGACGATCAGCGGGTTGATGTCCATCTCGCGCAGTTGCGGCAACTCGCACACCATTTCCGACACCCGCAACAGCACCTGCTCCAGCGCCTCCATGTGCACCGGCGCTGCGCCGCGCCATTCCCTCAGGGTCTCGGCCACACGCGTGCGGCCGATCAACTGGCGCGCCAGGTACTGGTTCAGGGGCGGCAGCTCCATGGCGCGGTCGTTGATCAGCTCGATCATGGTGCCGCCGGCACCGAAAGTGATTACCGGGCCGAACGGGTCGTCGGTGACCAGGCCGATGCATACTTCCCGGCCGCGTTTCTGGGCCGACATGTTCTGGATCGTGACCCCGTTGATACGGGCCCCGGGCTGCAGCCGGGCCACCGTCTGCACCATCAGGTTGTACGTGTCGCGCACACCCACGGCGTTGAGGACGTTGAGTGCCACGCCCTGCACGTCGGACTTGTGGCTGATGTCGGGCGAATCAATCTTGAGCGCCACCGGAAACCCCAGTTGGGTGGCGATCATGATGGCTTCGTTGACGCTGCGCGCCAGGATGGTGCGAGTCACGGGAATGTGAAACGCCGCCAGCAGGGCCTTGGACTCCATCTCGGTGAGCACCTTGCGTCGCTCGGCGAGCACGCTTTCAATCAGCATGCGTGCACCGTCGACGTCGGGCTTGGTCAACTCGGACAGTGGGGGCGGCGTTTGTTGCAGCAGCAACTGGTTCTGGTAGAAGGAGGTGATATTGCCGAAAGCGTCCACCGCCGCTTCAGGCGTGCGAAAGGTGGGAATGACCGCCTCGCTGAAGATGCTGCGCGCCTGCGCCACCGAGGCATCACCCATCCAGCAGGTGAGCAGGGTTTTTGCGAACTGGGGCTTCAAGGCGGCGACGGCGGTGGCCACCGCCGCGCCGTCCATGCCGTATTTCGGGGAACAGATCGCCAGCACCG
>JAYVRP010000697.1:0-1545 GCA_043776215.1 Rhodoferax sp.
GGGCCCGTTGACTGAAAACATCTGCACAGTTACATTCATCGAAATCGATCTAATTGATATTGCTGTAAATCTGCTATTGTTGCAAATCGTACGGTACCACCGCCACCGCCAGTCCGTGTCCCGGGTATTCCCGGACAAGCTTCAGTCGGGGGGCGGAACAACTCGGAGCACTCATGGACACCACGGGGCTGGCAAATGCCGCAGTCATCGACCTGCACGCGCACATCGTGATTGCGCAGACCATCGGCGCAGCCGGTGACTTCGGGCCTTTCATCGGCCAGAATGCCGATGGCTCCCCCTACTTCCAGATCGGCAAGACTTACCGGCTCAACGGTGTGCGTTACGTCGGCAGCCCGTTCATGGACACGGATCTCCGGCTCCAGCGCATGGCCGAGCGCGGGATCGACTTCCAGGTGGTGTCGCCGAATCCTCTGACGTATTTCCATTTCATTCCGCAGGGCGACGCGATCCGGTTTTGCCGGATTCACAACGACGCGCTGGCGGCCATCGTGCAGGCGCACTCCGGGCGTATCGCCGGCCTCGCTGCCTTGCCATTGCAGGCGCCCGCAGCAGCAGTGGCCGAATTGCGCCGCGCCGTGTCCGAACTCGGCTTGGCCGGCGCGTCCTTTGGCACCGATGCACCATTGGCGCTGGATGCGCCCGAGCTCGACGTGTTGTATGCCGAGGCGGTGCGCCTGGACGTGCCGCTGTTCATCCATCCGGGGCCGGCCGGCATCGACGGCCCGCCGGGCGACACCGCGCTGAAACGCTTCGAGCTCGACATCATTGCCGGGTTCGCGGCCCAGGAAACACTGGCGGTGGGCACACTGATTTACGGTGGCGTGCTGGACCGTCACCCCGGCCTCGATATCTGCTTCAGTCACGGCGGCGGTGCCACCGCGCTGCTGATGGGGCGCATGGCCAAGGGCGCGCGCAAGCGGCCATGGTCGCCCGCCGCGCTGCGTGCCGAGGGCGCTTTCGAGGACCGGCTCAAACGCCTCTGGTTCGACACCCATGTCGATCACCCCCTGGTGTTGCCGCTGCTGTCTGCTGCAGTGGGCGCGGATCATCTGGTCTACGGCACCAATTTCGCAGGTTGGGATGCGCCGGACGTCCAGCAGGCGGATCACCGCGCTCCCATCCCCGCCGGCCTCGCCGACAATGCGCGCCGGCTGTTGCGGGTGCGCGCCGCCTGAGCGAGGCATCACCGCCACCACACAGCCCGAGCCCAGAACCACCCGGAGAATCACATGTCCGATATGGAAAGTCTCACGCGCAGAGTGGAGCAACTCGAGGCGCGGGTAGAAATCTCGGAGCTGGTGAGCGGGTATGCCATCGCCTGTGACGAACATGACATGGCGCGGCTCAAGACCCAGTTTGCCGAGGATGCCGTGCTGGATTCACCCAGCAAACTGCTGGCGGCGAATGGACGCGAGGAGATCCTCGCCATGTACGTGCGCCTTTTCAAGATCCGCGGGCCTGGTTACCACTGGACCCATGACCATTTCGTGCATTTCGACAGTGCCCATCCCGACCGCGCCACCG
>JAYVRP010000698.1:0-1545 GCA_043776215.1 Rhodoferax sp.
TCGACATTCGCGACGACGACGACTGCCTGGCAATGTTCCGCAAGGCGGGCGCCCGGGTGGACGGCATGCGTGTGCGTTTCGAGCCCGGCCACCTGCGCGAGATCCTGAAGACCGCACCGAAGCAGTTCACACAACATGCGCGCAACCCGGCGCGTTCGGTCCAGATCGGCGGCAACAGCGTGGTGTTCGCGCCGGCCTACGGATCGCCCTTCGTGATGGACCTCGACAAAGGCCGGCGCTACGGCACGCTGGAGGATTTCCAGAACTTCATCAAGCTCGCCTATGCCAGCCCCTGGCTGCACCACTCGGGCGGCACTGTGTGTGAGCCGACCGATGTACCGGTCAACAAGCGGCACCTGGACATGGTCTATGCCCACATGCGGTATTCGGACAAGGCCTACATGGGCTCGATCACATCCGAGGAACGCGCCGAGGACTCGATTGCCATGAGCCGCCTGCTGTTCGGTGCTGACTTCGTCGACCGGAACTGCGTCATTCTGGGCAACGTCAACGTCAACTCGCCACTGCTGTGGGACGGCACCATGACCAAGTCGGCCCGTGCCTACGCCCGTGCCAACCAGGCCGCGGTGATCGTGCCCTTCATCCTCGGTGGCGCCATGGGGCCAGTCACCAACGCCGGTGCCATTGCCCAGGCCCACGCAGAGACCCTGGTGGGCTGTGCCATCACGCAACTCGAGCGCCCGGGGGCTCCGGTGATCTACGGCAACTTCCTGTCCAGCATGTCGCTGCGCTCCGGTTCGCCCACCTTCGGCACGCCCGAGCCCGCCATCGGCTCGATGGTGGTGGGGCAACTGGCGCGCCGCCTGGGCCTGCCGCTGCGCTGCGCGGGCTCGTTCACCACCTCCAAGCTGCCCGATGGGCAAGCCATGCAGGAGAGTGTGATGTCGATGCTCTCGGCGGTGCATTGCGGCGCCAACTTCATCTTGCACTCGGCCGGTTTTCTGGACGGGCTGCTCTCGATGAGTTACGAGAAATTCATGATGGACGCCGACTTCTGCGGTGCGCTGCACAGTTACCTGGGTGGCGTCACGGTGGACGACAACAGCCTGGCGATGGACGCTTTCCGCGCGGTCACACCGGGTGGCCACTACCTGGGCAGCGCACACACGATGGCCAACTACACGACGGCGTTTTTTGATTCCACCATCTCCGACGACAGGCCGTTTGAAACCTGGACGGAGGATGGCCATACCGACAGTGCCCAACGTGCCAACAAACGCTGGAAGGCGGCGTTGGCGGACTACCAGCCGCCACCCATCGACCCGGCGGTGGACGAATCGATCCGCGACTTCATGGACCGCAAGAAGGCATCCATGACCGACCAGTGGTATTGAAGACACAACGAAGACGCACCTGCCATGGCCCTTGACAACGACCCCCTGCTGCAGCCCTACCAGCTCAGGCATTTGCGGCTTCGAAACCGCATCATGACCACGTCGCATGAGCCGGCGTACCCCGAAGACGGCATGCCCAAGGCCCGCTACCGCGCCTACCACGTGGAACGCGCCAAGGCAGGTATCGCCC
>JAYVRP010000699.1:0-4901 GCA_043776215.1 Rhodoferax sp.
ACGGGCAAGCAGATCGGCAGTGTTCCCAAGGCCACACTGGAAGAAGTGCGCGAGGCCTTCGCCATCGGTGCGGCTTACAAGCCCACGCTCACACGCTTCGAGCGCGCCGCCATCCTGAACCGGGCCGCCGCGATCAGCGCGCGCCGGCAGGATGAAGTGGCCGCGCTGATATCAGCCGAAGCCGGCCTGTGCATGAAGGACGCGATCTACGAGGCGGGCCGCGTCAGCGACGTGTTGCTGTTCGGCGCCAATGAAGTGCTGAAGGACGATGGCCAGATTTTCAGCTGCGACCTGACGCACCACGGCAAAAAGCGCCGCGTCTACACCCAGCGCGCCCCTCTGCTGGGCGTGATCACCGCCATCACCCCCTTCAACCATCCGGTGAACCAGGTGGCGCACAAGGTGGTGCCCAGCGTGGTCACCAACAACCGCATGGTGCTCAAACCCTCCGAGAAGGTGCCGTTCTCGGCCCTCCTGTTTGCCGACATTCTGTACGAGGCGGGTCTGCCGCCCGAGATGCTCAGCGTGGTCACCGGCGACCCGCGCGAGATTGCCGACGAGTTGATCACCAACCCGCATGCCGATCTGATCACGTTCACGGGTGGCGTGGCGATTGGCAAGACCATCGCCAGCAAGGCCGGCTACCGGCGCATGGTGCTGGAGCTGGGGGGCAACGATCCTCTGATCGTGATGGAAGACGCTGACATCGATGAGGCCTCGACGCTGGCGGTGGCTGGCTCGTACAAAAACTCCGGCCAGCGCTGCACCGCAGTCAAACGCATGCTGGTGCACCAGTCGGTGGCCGAGCAGTTTGTTGAGCAGGTGGTGGCCAAGACCAAGGTCTGGACCTGGGGCGACCCCAGCGACAGGAAGCTCGACATGGGCACCGTGATCGACGAGCCGGCTGCGATTTTTTTCGAGTCGCGCGTGAATCAGGCTGTGGCCCAGGGCGCCCGCCTGCTGGTGGGCAACCAGCGCCGCGGCGCCTTGTACTCCCCCACGGTGGTGGACCACGTGCGCCCGGACATGCTGCTGGTGAAGGAAGAAACCTTCGGGCCGGTGTCCCCCATCATCCGCTTCAAGGACATCGACGAGGCGATCCGCATCTCGAACGGCACCGCGTACGGTCTGTCCAGCGGGGTCTGCACCAACCGGCTCGACTACATCACGCGTTTCGTCAACGAGCTCGAAGTCGGCTCGGTGAACGTGCGTGAAGTACCCGGTTACCGGCTCGAGCTCACGCCCTTCGGTGGCATCAAGGACTCCGGCCTGGGCTACAAGGAAGGGGTGCAGGAAGCCATCAAGAGTTTCACCAACATCAAGACCTATTCCTTGCCCTGGGTCTGAACCCATGGCATTGACCTGGCCCGTCCTGGGCGCGGTACTTTTCGGCGCTTTGCTGCACGCCGGCTGGAATGCCCTGGTCAAGTCCAGCAGCGACAAGGCGCTGGATACCGCACTCATCCATCTTCTGGGCTCCATCGTTGCAATTCCGCTGGTGCTGCTGGCGGGTTGGCCCACACCGGCCGCCTGGCCGTTCCTCGCCGCGTCCTTGGTCATCCACATCGCCTACTACACCGCCCTTACCGGCGCCTATAAGCATGGTGATCTGGGGCTGACCTACCCCTTGATGCGGGGAACTGCGCCCTTGCTGGTGGCGTTGTCGGCCACCTTCACGCTGGGTGAGACCCTGTCGCCCCTGGCCTGGGTGGGCGTGCTGGGCATCAGCGCCGGCGTGTTGACGCTGGGCCTGAGCCAGCACGCCTTTGAAGCACCCAAGGCCGTGCGTTTCGCATTGGCCAATGCCGTGATCATTGCCATCTACACCGTGGTGGACGCCCTCGGCGTGCGCGCGTCGGGCAATGCGTTGCAATATGTGGCGACGCTGTTCCTGCTCGATGGCTGGCCGTTCGCGCTCATCGTTTTCCTGCGCCGGCGCGGTGCCGTGCTGCCCTACGCGCGCAAACGCTGGCCGCTCGCGCTGGGAGGCGCCATCGCGTCCCTCGGGTCGTATGGCATTGCCCTGTGGGCCATGACACAGGCGCCAGTGGCCACCGTGGCCGCATTACGCGAAACTTCCGTGCTGTTCGCCGTCCTGCTCGGTGTCTGGCTGCTGAGGGAGACATTCACCACCCGCCGCCTGCTCGGGACTTGTGCCATCGTGGGCGGTGTGATGGCGCTGCGGCTAGGATAGTCAGCACTGAAAGACTGCGCAATGCAACTCACCACCCACGCTGAGATCGTGATTGTCGGCGGCGGCATCGCCGGCTGCTCGACCGCCTACCACCTCGCCTTGCAGGGCAAGACCGACGTAGTGCTGCTGGAGCAAGGCAAACTCACCAGCGGCACCACCTGGCACGCGGCCGGGCTGGTGGGCCAGATGCGACCCAACCGCAATATGACGGTGATGAGCAAATACGGCATCGGGCTGTACGCCTCGCTCGAAGCGGAAACGGGCCTGGCCACCGGCTGGAAACAGTGCGGCAGTGTCAATGTGGCCAGCACCCCCGAACGTATGCAGGTGCTCAAGAAGCAGACCGCCATGGCGCGCAGTTTTGGTGTCGAGTGCCACCTGATTTCGCCGTCCGAGGTGGCGCAGCGCGTGCCCGTATTACGCACCGACGACCTGCACGGCGGCATCTGGTTGCCGGGTGATGGCAAGGCCAACCCGGCAGACCTGTGCATGTCGCTCGCCAAAGGCGCACGCACGCGGGGCGTCACGATCCACGAAGGCATCGAGGTCACGGGTGTGCTGGTCGAACACGGCAAGGTGGCCGGCGTGCGCACCGCGCAGGGCGACGTGCGCTGCGCGGTGCTGGTGAACTGCGCCGGCCAGTGGGCGCGCCAGTTCGGCCGGTTGGCGGGCGTGAATGTGCCACTGTATTCGGCGGAGCATTTCTACATCGTCAGCGGCAGGATCGACGGTGTGTATCCGACGATGCCCGTGGTGCGCGACCCGGACGGTTTCCTCTACTACAAGGAGGAAGTCGGCGGGCTGCTGATGGGTGGCTTCGAGCCGGTGGCCAAGCCCTGGAAAGTCGACCCGATTCCGGCCAACTTCCAATTTCAGTTGCTCGACGAAGACTGGGAGCAGTTCGAGCCGCTGATGAAAAACGCGATCCACCGCACGCCGTGCCTGGAAACCGCCGAGATCAAGATGCTGCTCAACGGGCCCGAGAGTTTCACGCCCGACGGCAATTTCATCCTCGGCGAAGCCCCCGAGCTGCGCAACTATTTTGTCTGCGCCGGCTTCAATTCATCCGGCATTGCCAACTCGGGTGGCGCCGGGCGGCTGATGGCCGAATGGATCGTGGGTGGGGAACCGAGCACCGACCTGTGGGATGTTGACGTGCGCCGCTTCGGGCCGTTCACCGGCAACCGCAAGGCCTTGTTCGAGCGCACGGCCGAGACACTCGGCCTGCACTATGCGATGCGCTGGCCGCGGCAGGAACTGGAGACGGCGCGGCCACTGCGCACCTCGCCGCTGTATGACCTGCTGCGGACCAAAGGTGCCGAGTTCGGCAGCAAGAACGGATGGGAACGGGCCAACTACTTCCGGCCTGCGGGTGTGTCCGCTCCGGCCCACACGCTGGGCTCGCCCGGTTGGCTGCCGTGGATACGCGCCGAGCAAAAGGCCACGCGCGAAACGGTGGCCATTTATGACCAGAGCTCGTTTTCCAAGCTGCTGTTGCAGGGGCGTGATGCGCTGGCCGTGTTGCAGCGTCTGTGCGCCAACGAGATGGACGTGCCGGTGGACCGCATGGTCTACACCGCGATGCTCAATGAGCGCGGTGGGTTCGAGAGTGACTTGACGGTGATCCGCCAGACACCCGACCGCAGCGGCGAGCGGTATCTGATCGTCACAGGTTCGGGTCAGGCCGTACGCGACTTCGACTGGATCACGCGCCATATCGAGCCCCACGAGCATGCGGTACTCACGGACATCTCGCCGATCTACAGCGTGTTGTCCGTCATGGGGCCACAGGCCCGCGCGCTGATGGCACGTGTCAGCCCGGACGACCTCTCACCCGAAGGCTTGAAATTCTCCTGGTCGCGCGTCATCGATGTCGGGTGCGCGCGCGTGCGTGCTGCACGCATGGCCTATGTGGGTGGCCCTGGTTTCGAGCTGTACGTGCCGGTGGAGATGGCCCGCCATGTGTACCTGGCATTGGCGGAGGCCGGCGTCAGCCTCGGGTTGCGCGACGCCGGCTATTTTGCCCTGGACGCTCTGCGCATCGAAATGGGCCGGCGTGCCTGGGGCGCGGAACTCGGGCCGGACGAAACACCTTATGAAGCCGGCATGTCATCTACGGTGAAACTGGTTAAGCCGACACCCTTCATCGGCCAGCAGGCGCTGCGGCAACTGCACGGCAAGCCGCTGCGCAAGAAACTCGTGACACTTGTGCTCGACGACCCCGACACCTATCTCTGGGGCGGCGAGTCCATCATTGTTGGTGGTGATACGGTGGGTGAAATCTCATCGGCCGGATGGAGCCCGACGGCAAACGCTTGTGTGGCCATGGGGTATGTGCGTGGTGCGGCGGCTTTGGTGCCCCACCAGGGAACAGCGGCTCAGGTCGCTTTGTGGGGTGAACTCCGCGCGGCGAAGCTATTCGACCGATGGCCCAGGAGACCCTCGACGTATGGTTGACATATGGCTTTTTGCCATACATACTCACCTCCATAGTTCATCCATTGGAGCCTGTCATGGCCATGAAAAAGGTTACCGTCAACCTGCCTGAAGACCAGGTGGAATTTCTTCAGAAAATTGCGGAGGCAGAGAACCTGTCGTTCACCGATGTACTGCGCCGATCAATCAACTCAGAGAAGTTTTTTGTCGAGCAAGCCGCAAGCGGCAACAAGGTCTTGGTCGAAGGTGAAGGAAAGCGGATTCGTGAAGT
>JAYVRP010000700.1:0-1540 GCA_043776215.1 Rhodoferax sp.
TCGGCGTAATGCGCCAAGGCGTCGACCACAGCATGTTCGGCGATGGCGAGTTCGGTCCGCGTGGTGATGACCCGGGCGCCGAAGGTGCTGGTGGCGGCAACGATTTCGGTTTGCGGCGACGCGACCCGCCGTGCCTGGGCGGCGACACGCTGGGTCACGAAATCCGAGGTGTTGGCGTTGAGTACGAGCAGTCGCATGGTGATGGCTCCGCCGGTCAGGCAAACACTTGCTCCAGCGTGTCCGCGCCGCGTTCGACGGTGTCGAGCTGGACCGAGCGCTCGACATGCGCGAGGTGGTGCAGCATCAGCGTGGCAGCGCGCTCCGGGTCGCGCAATTCGATCGCGTCCACCAGAGCTGGATGGTCGCTCGGACAGGCCTCGTGATTGGCGGTGCCGAACAGGAGGATGATGAGTGCCGACAAGGTTTCGAGTTCACGCAGCGTGCGCGACAGGAAGCTGTTGCCTGCGATGTCGGCGATCAGAAAGTGGAATTCCCCTGAAAGTGAAATGACCTTGCGGCGGTCGCCCGCCGATTCGGCTGCGCGTTCGAGTTCCAGGTGCGCGCGCAGGGCCGTTATCTGGGCGGCGGTGGCCTGTTGCGCGACCTCGCGCACGAGTGCGGGCTCGATCAACTTGCGCGCTGAAAAGACCTCCTGCGCCTGCGTGACTGTGGGGCTGCTCACAAACGCTCCGCGATTCGGGATATTGGTGGCAATGCAATCATGTACCAGGCGACCAATGGCTTCGCGCACCTTGGTGCGGCTGACCTTGAAGATCGCCGCAAGGCGCTGCTCCACCAACTGCGTGCCCGGCGGCAGGCGGTGTTCCATGATGGCCAATAGCAGCCGCTCGAAGATTTCGTCGGAGCTCAATGCCGTCCGGCGAGGGGCGGCAGCGCGCTTTCTGGCGGGCGTCGCTGGTGGGACTTCATTCATTGGAATGCGCAGCGTCGTGCCTCGCACCTGGCACCAATATTGCAAAAACACGCCGGGGATATTGTTGCATTGACGGTATGCACCGATGTTGCGTGTGGTTCAGCCATTGTGCCCCCCTTTGGTTTCAAAGGAACCTGTTCGCACCCGATTGGTGCCGACAAGGTGTTGATTTTGAAACAGATAAATTAATTTCACAATTGCATACAATGTGACTATAGTATTGCATGCAAGATTGTCTTGCTACATTTTTTTCGATCCAACCTGAGGAAACCGCCATGGTCCCACGAATGAAACGCATCGCATCCGTCCTGACCTTGCTGGCCCTGGTCAGCTCCTGCGCTTGGGCCCAGGAGCACCTTCGCATCGCCGGGAATTTCGCACCCGACCACTCGTCCTCCATCGCCATGCAGCAATTCAAGAAGGATGTCGAGGTGGCCTCCAAGGGGTCGCTGGTGATCGACGTGTTCGACAACATGCAGCTCGGCGGCGCCCAGGAAAACGTCACCCAGACCCGGGCCGGAACCATTCACATGACCTGGGTCGGCATGGCGTTCCTGTCGCGCACCGTCCCTGAACTCGAGGCGGTGAGCCTGCCCTTCATGTTTC
>JAYVRP010000701.1:0-1539 GCA_043776215.1 Rhodoferax sp.
TTCAAATCTCCAATCCAGTTGATAAACGTATCCCGATACCGCCACCACAGACGATGGAATCTTTCGGGCAGCCCGAGGGCAACCAGCTTTGCCTCTGAAATCATGGTACCGCAATACCGCCGGGGCGAGACATCCAGACAATCCCTTACTTCTTCTGTGTCTTGCCTATCGCGGCATCAACTACTTGAATTGAACCGGCGCGTCGGAAGGGGCTGCCAGGTCGGAAAATGAATCACCTGGAGCGCCGTGGGTCCTGCGCATTTGCGCTCAAAGGCCTGGGTGTTCGAACAGTGCCATGGAGGAGGCTGAAATGAGTTACGCGCTTTATATTGGCAAGAACCACACGGCGGATGGCATTGCCTACCTCGCCGGTTATGGCGACGAGCCGTCCAGCCACTGGCTGGACATCGTGCCGCAGCAAGACCATGCGCCAGGCGCCACCGTCACGGTCGGCGTGACGCCACAGGCCGAACTGCCTGGCTGCCTGTGCGAAATCCCGCAAGTGGTACGAACCGCGCGGCATGTCCGCGTCAGCTACAGCCATTACCGGGGCATTCCGGCGCCGCTGACCAATGGTGGCCTCAATCAGCACAGCAGCGCTTTTCTGCCGGAGGTCCTGGCCCTGTGGCAGGCGGTCGAACAGCGGCTGGTCCTGGCCCACCCGGCGTTCTGGAGACTGCGGCGACACTGCTGCGGGCTGGCAAACCGGACCTCGCGAACGCCTATCTCACCTACTACACCCGGACCGAATTGCTCGCCGCACTGGACCTCGCCGACACCGTGGCGCAATGCCTCGAGGCCCGCACCCGCGCGCTGCACGGGTTTCGCGCCGATCCCGAACCCTTGTCACCCGACCAGATCTGGTAGCGCGGTCAGCGCCGGGCGGCGTCCCGGTCCGCCTTGGGTCCGAACCCGAAGCGCGCGCGGTAGGCACGCGAGAAATGCGCGGACGACCCGAACCCGCAGGCCACCCCGACTGCGAGGATGCTGAGGTCGCTTTGCTGCAGCAACTCGCGCGCCCGGTCCAGCCGCACGCCCACGTAAAAACGTGCCGGTGTCACGTGCAGATGGGTGCTGAACAGGCGCTCCAGTTGCCGCCGCGTAACTGCAATCATGGAAGCCAGGTCATCGGCGGAAAGCGGGTCCTCGATGTGCTCCTGCATCAGTTTGACGATCTGTATCGTCTTGCGGTTGTGCAACCCGTAGCGCGCGGCAATCTCCATGCGCTGGTGGTCCGACTGGCTGCGGATGCGGCCCAGCACGAACTGCTCCGACACCCGGGCCGCCAGGTCGCGCCCGTGTTTGTCGGTTATCAATGCCAGCATCATGTCGATGGCGGCCGTGCCGCCGGCGCAGGTAATGACACGCTGGCCCACTTCGAACAGTTCCTGGGTCACCGGCTGCTGAGGGAAACGCTCAGAAAACGCCGCCAAAGCCTCCCAATGCACGGTCACAGGCTCGCGCCCCAGCAACTCGGCCTCGGCGAGGACGAAGGCACCCGTGTCGATGGCGCCGAGCGTCGCGCCTTGCCGCTGCAGC
>JAYVRP010000702.1:0-4883 GCA_043776215.1 Rhodoferax sp.
GCCAACTCGCGTGCGGCCTGTTCATTCTGATTCACATTGATCATGACCAACCCGATGACCAGCAGCAGCAGTGGCATGACCGAGGCAACCCGGCTCCACCATCCGGCGTGGTCGTCCCCACCGCCCAGACTCAATGTTCCAGAGGGCGAAACCCACCACGCTGAAGCTACAGGCTGGTGGACCTTGCGCTTTCCGACCGCCTGCATGCGGGCGATCCGCAGCCGCTCAGTGACCTCGTGCGACAGAGTTTCGGACCCGGCCGCGAGCCGCGCGGCAACGCGAAGCCCGTAACGGTCCCGCAGTATTTCAGCCTGGTGTCTGTTTGAGTTCGTCATAGAGTGATTCCCTTTGCCCGTAGCGCGATGTTCAGAGCCTGTACAGCCCTTGAGCAGTGTGTCTTGACACTGCCCTCGGAACAGCCCATCGCTGCCGCCGTTTCGGCAACATCCATCTCTTCCCAGTAACGCATCAAGAACGCTTCCCGTTGACGGCCAGGCAATTGTTGCACTGCGGATTCAATTTGATGGAAGGTTTGCGCCCGCCGGGTCGTGTCCTCCGCGCTTTCTCCGTGCTGGGAGTCTTCGACACCCTGATAAGTTTCCAGTAGATCAAAATCTCCGTCATCTCCCGGGGATTCAAAGTCGCTGAGGTTTGAAAACAGTGCGTTCCGGGTCTTGTTGCGCCGGAACCAGTCAAGCGTGCAATTGACGAGAATCCTCTGGAACAACATGGGAAGTTCAGCCACGGGCTTGTCGCCGTAATGTTCGGCAAGCTTCATCATGCTGTCCTGCACGATGTCGAGCGCGGAGTCTTCATTGCGAACGTGGTACACCGAACGCTTGAATGCGCGCTTTTCGACGCTCTTCAGAAACTCGGAAAGTTCTTGTTCAGTTGCCAAGTGGAAGGGACCAGGAACATGCGCGGACAGAAACCTGCTTCAAGTCACTGAGGACCTGCGCATGGTGTGCTTTTGCGCCAAATTATGGCACTGGCAGCCACCCATTGATGAAATGGGCAGCGTCGCGCGTTGCTGCAGTGCCATAATTCATGTTGCAATTCAAACGGCAAACGGGTCATGGTCTGGCGCAAAATTCGCTGCGCTTGTGGCTTTGACCTCAAGTTCCGACGCGACGCCACAAGTGTTTGCGAAGGGGCACCCTAGGTCTTTCGTCAGAGAAATTCACAAAGGTTGATCATGGAAATATCCAAAGCCGAGCTGGCCTCGGCGGCAGCAGCGACGTCCAATTCCCGCCCTGCACCACAGGCACCCAGCGTGGAGTTGCGCGGTGCCGAAATTCTGATCAAGGCATTGCAGGCTGAAGGTGTGCAGTATGTCTGGGGTTACCCAGGGGGTGCCGTTCTGCATATTTACGACGCTTTTTACAAGCAGGACACCATCCAGCACATTCTCGTGCGCCATGAGCAGGCTGCCGTGCATGCAGCAGACGGCTACGCGCGTGCGACTGGCGAGGTCGGTGTGGCACTGGTGACGTCGGGTCCGGGGGTTACCAACGCCGTCACCGGCATTGCGACGGCCTACATGGACAGCATTCCGATGGTGATCATCACCGGGCAGGTGCCCACAGCGGCCATCGGGCTCGATGCCTTCCAGGAATGTGACACGGTGGGCATTACCCGGCCGATCGTCAAGCACAATTTTCTGGTCAAGGATGCGCGGCATCTGGCGGATGTGATGAAGAAGGCGTTTCACATTGCGCGCAGTGGCCGTCCCGGGCCAGTCGTCGTGGATATACCCAAAGACGTCTCGTTCAAGAAGGTTCCGTACGAGGGTTATCCAAAAACCGTCGAAATGCGTTCGTACAACCCGGTCCGCAAAGGCCATGGCGGGCAAATCCGCAAGGCGTTGCAGTTGCTCCTGACGGCCAAGCGCCCGTATATCTACACCGGCGGTGGTGTACTGATGAGCAATGCCTCAGGCGAATTGCGTACGCTGGTGGACATGCTGGGGTATCCGTGCACCAACACACTGATGGGGCTGGGCGCCTATCCGGCCAGTGACCGCAAGTTCCTGGGCATGCTTGGCATGCACGGGACCATCGAAGCGAACAACGCCATGCAGAACTGTGACGTCCTGCTGGCGGTTGGGGCGAGATTTGACGACCGGGTGATCGGCAACCCCAAGCATTTCGCCCAGAACGAACGCAAGATCATTCACATCGACATCGACCCGTCGAGTATTTCCAAACGGGTGCGGGTGGATATTCCGATCGTTGGCGACGTGAAGGACGTGTTGGGCGAGATGATCGCGATGATCAAGGACGGCTCGGTCCGGCCAGACCCCAACGCTCTGGGCGCATGGTGGGACACGATCGAGGGCTGGCGCAAACGCGAATGCCTGAAATACGACCACGGCAAGGGCGACGTCATCAAGCCTCAATTCGTCGTGGAAACCCTGTGGAACATGACCAAGGATGTGGAAACCTACATCACCTCCGATGTCGGCCAGCACCAGATGTGGGCGGCCCAGTATTACCGCTTTGATCAGCCCCGGCGCTGGATCAATTCCGGTGGCCTGGGCACCATGGGAGTCGGTATTCCCTACGCCATGGGAATCAAGCTCGCGAAGCCCGAGAGTGAGGTGTTCTGCATTACCGGCGAGGGGTCGGTACAGATGTGTATCCAGGAGTTGTCCACATGCCTGCAATACAACACACCGATCAAGATCGTGTCACTGAACAACCGGTACCTTGGGATGGTGCGCCAGTGGCAGGAGATCGACTATGAAGGTCGCTACAGCCACAGCTACATGGACGCCCTGCCGAATTTCGTGAAGTTGGCAGAAGCCTATGGTCACGTCGGAATGCTGATCGAGAAGCCCCAGGACGTCGAGCCCGCGCTGCGCGAGGCGCGCAAGCTCAAAGACCGCACGGTCTTCATGGACTTCCGCACCGATCCAACTGAAAACGTGTTTCCCATGGTCAAGGCTGGCATGGGATTGACGGAAATGCTTCTTGGGTCCGAGGACCTGTAGGGCTGACGGGAGCGATCTACTACTTGCCGCCCACGGGCGGGTCTCCTCGGGCTGAAACAGCCTGAACCACGATTGATGCGTCTATTGCTTGTCGAGCCTGGTTGTTACCGCAATCAGGGGAGGGCGGCGAAAAGAGGAATCCACATGAAACATATCATTGCTGTCTTGCTTGAAAACGAACCAGGCGCCTTGTCGCGTGTCGTTGGGCTGTTTTCCGCCCGCGGTTACAACATCGAGTCGCTGACAGTTGCGCCGACCGAAGATCCCAGTTTGTCGCGCATGACGATTCAGACCACGGGATCGGACGATGTCATCGAGCAGATCACCAAGCACCTCAACCGCCTGATTGAAGTGGTCAAGGTGGTCGATCTGACGGAGGGCGCCTATACCGAGCGTGAACTCATGATGGTGAAAGTGCGCGCGGTCGGGAAAGAGCGTGAAGAAATGAAAAGAATGGCGGACATCTTCCGGGGACGCATCATCGACGTCACGGAAAAAAGTTACACCATCGAATTGACTGGCAACCAGTCAAAAAATGACGCGTTTCTGGAGGCGATCGAACGCGGCGCCATTCTGGAGACAGTGCGTACGGGTTCCAGCGGCATCGGCCGTGGTGAGCGGATATTGCGGGTTTGACAACTGTTTAAGAACTGTTTAAGGAGAAAAAAATTGAAGGTTTATTACGACAAGGACTGTGATCTCAGCCTGATCAAGGGCAAAACCGTTGCCATCATCGGCTACGGAAGCCAGGGCCATGCGCATGCGCAGAACCTGAACGACAGCGGTGTGAAGGTGGTGGTCGGATTGCGCAAGGGTGGCGCATCCTGGCCCAAGGTCGAAAAGGCCGGCCTGAAAGTCGCTGAGGTGGCCGACGCGGTCAAGTCGGCCGATGTTGTCATGATTTTGTTGCCCGACGAGCAGATCGCCACGGTCTACACCAACGACGTGGAGCCCAACATCAAGCCCGGCGCATCGCTGGTTTTCGCACACGGCTTCAACGTTCACTACGGTCTTGTGACACCCCGCGCCGACCTCGACGTCTGGATGGTGGCGCCAAAGGCCCCCGGCCATACAGTCCGTGGCACCTATGCCCAGGGCGGTGGTGTTCCCCACCTGATCGCGATCGCACAGGACAAGTCCGGCCGCACGCGCGAGCTGGCGTTGAGCTACGCGATGGCCAACGGTGGCGGCAAGGCTGGCATCATCGAGACCAACTTCCGCGAAGAAACAGAGACCGATCTGTTTGGCGAACAGGCTGTGTTGTGCGGTGGCACGGTGGAGTTGATCAAGGCCGGTTTCGAGACGCTTGTAGAAGCTGGTTACGCGCCCGAGATGGCATATTTCGAGTGTTTGCATGAACTCAAGTTGATCGTGGACATGATCTACGAAGGTGGCATTGCCAACATGAATTATTCGATCTCCAACAACGCGGAATACGGCGAATACGTGACTGGCCCGAAGATCGTGACTGCTGCCACCAAGGATGCCATGCGCCAGTGTCTGAAGGACATCCAGTCCGGTGAATACGCCAAGAGCTTTATCCTGGAGAACAAGGCTGGCGCACCGACGCTGCTGAGCCGTCGCCGCCTGACTTCTGAGCACCAGATCGAGACCGTCGGTGAAACCCTGCGGGCCATGATGCCCTGGATCAAGAAGAACAAGCTGGTGGATCAAACCCGCAACTAGATAGGCAGTGCGCAAGGCCAGGGCCACTTCGGTGGCCCTGCTTGTCTGTGGCTGCGCATGACCGTCCGCCACGGGTGCTGGCTTACACTGCCAGCCGGGCGAGCAGTCTTCCCGCCTCCGGCGAGAAGACCGGCACCCACTTTGTTTCAATCGTGCCCAGGGTCGGGCTGGAGGAGTGCAATATGCCGGACAGAGCAGACTCTGA
>JAYVRP010000703.1:0-4882 GCA_043776215.1 Rhodoferax sp.
TGCGGAAAAGCGATTGCGAATGCCTGCGGGCCGGAGCCGGCCGGGGAAGGTGCTGGTGCAACCGGCGCAGGCGGTGCCGCGTCAGGGGCAGGTGGCGGCGACGGGGGCTCTGGTTCGGCGGGGCGGGGGGGTGGCGCCGCGACCGGCATGGAAGAGAAGGCGGGTGGCGCACCAGTGCCCGACGATCTCTCGGCATGTGGCTCGTGGTCGGACAGCAGATGCTGTGATGCATTGAAGATTTCGTTGCACTGTCCGCATCGTACCCAGCCTTCCGAAATGCGAAGTTGGTCCGGCACGACCTTGAACATCGTCTCGCATGCCGGGCATTGTGTGATCAGACTCATCGCGAGGCGATTGTAGTTGTGCGGTCCGCAGGCTCAAAGGCGCGCTGTCATCAGGATCCAGCCGTCCTTCGATGTCGCCACCGCAAGTCGCGCATAGGGTGCATAGGCCTGTACCAACTCGTCTTCCTGGCGCTCCAGAATGCCAGCCAGGACCAGGTGACCACCCGGCGCGACGCGGCTGCACAAGAGTGGCGCAAGCACTTTCAGCGGTGTGGCCAGGATGTTGGCCAGGACGGTCCGGTACCGGCCGCTGGCCAGCTCCGGCAGGCCGCAGCGAATCGTGACGTGGTTGGCCGCAGCGTTGTGCCCGGCAGACTCCACGGCAGCCGCGTCAATGTCGACCGCGTCCACGCTGGAGGCTCCAAACATGGCGGCCGCAATCGCCAGAATACCCGAGCCGCAGCCATAGTCCATCACACGCCCCAGGGCGTCCTGGCTGCGGCCGGTGGCGATCCACTTCAGGCACATGCTGGTGGTGGGGTGAGTGCCAGTGCCGAAAGCCAGACCGGGGTCGAGCCGGATCACATGGCGCGCCTGCGCTGGGGGTTCGTGCCAGGTCGGGACGATCCAGAAATCGGAAGTAATCGGGACCGGGGTGAATTGGGACTGCGTCAAGCGCACCCAGTCCTCCTGCGGGACAGCCGCAATGCCCGTGATCTGGCACTGCGCAAAAAAGTCCTGGGCCAGCAGGACCTGCGATGCCTGCGTTGCAAGGGCACGGTCAGCAAACAGCGCTCGCACGCGAGAATGGCGCCAGCCAATCCGCTCGGGAACCATGCCAGGCTCGCCAAACAGCGCCTGCTCTGTATCGGTCAGGGCGTCGGCATCTTCCACGCTGACACTTTGCGCATCCAGGGCCTCCAGAGCGTCGGCCACGGTCTCGACCTGGTCTTGCGGCGCTTGAAGGCTCAGTTCGAACATCGACGCATCTGCCTTAGCGCTTGTGGTGGCTGAGCCATTCTTCGAGGTAGTGGATGTTGGTCCCACCGCCTGTGAACTTGGCGTCGACCATCAATTCGCGGTGCAAGGCGATGTTGGTGTTGATTCCCTCGACCACTGTCTCGCCCAACGCCGTGCGCATGCGGGCCAGTGCCTGGTCCCGGGTGTCGCCGTGCACGATGATCTTGCCGATCATGGAGTCGTAGTTGGGCGGCACGAAATAATTGGTGTACACATGGGAGTCCACGCGCACCCCGGGGCCACCTGGCGGGTGCCACATCGTGACTCGGCCCGGCGAAGGCACGAAGGTGTAGGGGTCCTCGGCGTTGATGCGGCATTCGATGGCGTGCCCGCGGATTTCAACCTGCCGCTGCGTAAAAGGCAATTTCTCGCCAGCCGCAACCATGATCTGGGTCTTGACGATGTCGATACCCGTGATCCACTCCGTCACCGGGTGTTCGACTTGAACCCGCGTGTTCATTTCGATGAAGTAGAACTCGCCGTTCTCGTACAGAAACTCAAAGGTGCCCGCACCGCGGTAGCCGATCTTCTTGCACGCAGCGACACATCGTTCACCGATCCGCTCGATCAGCTTACGGGCAATGCCTGGTGCTGGAGCTTCTTCGATGATTTTCTGATGCCGTCGTTGCATCGAACAATCGCGTTCACCGAGGTAAACCGCGTTTTTGAACTTGTCGGCCAGAATCTGGATCTCGATATGGCGCGGGTTCTGCAGGAACTTCTCCATGTAGACCGCCGGGTTCCCGAATGCCGCGCCGGCCTCCGCTTTGGTCATCTGCACCGCGTTGATCAGCGCTGCCTCGGTGTGCACAACCCGCATGCCGCGGCCGCCGCCGCCGCCTGCCGCCTTGATGATCACCGGGTACCCGACCGTGCGGGCGATGCGCCGAACCTGGACCGGGTCGTCCGGCAGCTCACCTTCGGAACCGGGCACACACGGCACCCCCGCCTTGATCATCGCCTGCTTGGCGGCCACCTTGTCGCCCATGATCCGGATGGATTCCGGAGTCGGGCCGATGAACTGGAACCCGCTTTTTTCGACACGCTCGGCGAAGCCGGCGTTTTCGCTCAGAAATCCGTAGCCCGGATGGATAGCCTCCGCATCCGTGACTTCGGCCGCCGAGATGATGGCGGGCATATTGAGATAACTCAGCGCCGAAGCCGCCGGGCCGATGCAGACGGCTTCCTCCGCCAACTTGACATACTTGGCCTCGCGGTCCGCTTCCGAATACACCATCACCGCCCGGACACCCAGCTCGCGGCAGGCGCGCTGGATCCGGAGCGCAATTTCGCCACGATTGGCGACCAGAATTTTCTTGAACATGTGCCTCGGCGCCTGTCCTTACTCGATGACGAAAAGCGGTTGGCCGTATTCAACGGCCTGTCCGTTCTCGCACAAGATCTTGAGGATGGTGCCGGACTTGTCGGCCTCGATCTCGTTGAGAATCTTCATGGCTTCGACGATGCAGACGGTCTCGCCTGCTTTGATGGAGTCGCCAACTTCGACAAATGCCTTGGCGCCCGGCGCGGCCGACCTGTAGAAAGTACCGACCATAGGCGACTTGACCACATGCTCGTTGCGCACAGGCGGCGCGACAGGCTCGGCCACTGCGGGCACTGGTGCGACGAGTCCCTGTGATGGCATGGACAACACGGGATGCTGCGCGTATTGCATGACGGGCGCTCCGATCACTCCCTTGACAATACGAACTTTGCCTTCGGCCTCGGTGATTTCCAGCTCCGACACATTTGAATCAGACACCAGGTCAATCAGTGTCTTCAGTTTTCTCAGGTCCATAGGATCTCCAACGACTGTTTCTATTGAACCGCGAATTTACCTTAATTTGCGGCAAAAATAAGTTATCTAACAATATCCCGAAGGATATCAATCGACAAAAATTGGTTTGGAGGGTTGGACCATGGTGCGCCGATGTGGGCCGTCGATCACGTTGAAGGGCCCGGTCGAGGTTACCGAAGCAGTGCCCAAGCCTGCAGATCCTGGGGGCTGACGCGCCCCATTTTACGGTGCAGGATTTCCCCGGTGCTGCCAAGCACGACGGTAAACGGCAAGCCGCCACTCAGGTTGCCCAGGGTCTTGCTCAATTCAATGCCGGTCATCCCCGCGATCGCAATTGGAAACTGCAGCGGCGTCTGCTGCAGGAAGGCGCTGACAGCAGACGCCTGATCTACCGCCAGGCCAAGGACTTGCCATCCATTGACGGAATTTTCGCGGAAGAAGTGATCCAATAGCGGCAACTCCTCAATGCAGGGGGGGCACCAGGTGGCCCAGAAATTCAGCAGCAAGGGTCGGCCAGCGAAGGCCTTCATCTGCAATGGCGACTTGCCTGGCACTTCAAAATCCAGATTCCAGATCGCTGGTTTCCCACCTCCGGTTCCAGTTGACGGAGGCTTGAGCCACTTGTTCAACCCCCATCCTGCCAGGACTGCCGTGGCGGCGACAGTGCCAACCAACCAGCGGCGGCGCGAGGCCTGAGCGCCAAGGGCCTGAATGGCCACCGGGACACCGCCCGGGTCGACTTGGTGCGGTTCCGTCATGGAGACGCCCCATTGGGCAAGCGTCGCACTGCCGCCAGGTCCCCGCGCGGTGCCCGGCCTTTGGCGTCTGGCCGCAGCGCACCCCGAAGGTCGTCGTGGTCGTAGACCTTGAGGTGCACTCCGACCATCTCACCCAGCCCGGCACAGAAATCGTGCACGCTCAGGACATCGACCGACTCGCCGCGCATTCCTGTTGCGGTGCGCGCCACATAGTCTGCGCGGAAATCGATCAGGGCGATCTCGGCCGACTTCGAATCGTCACAGAACAGGTCGATGTGAATATCCGACAACCTTGTTGCCGTCCCATGCCAGACGGACGCGCAAAGATAGGGCCGGAACTGGGCCATGCGCACCATCCAGCGCATGCCGAGGTCCCGCAACGCGGCCAGTTCGGCTGGCTGCGTATCGGCGCAGAACAGCGCGATGTAGTCACGCACGGCGTCTTCAATCTCGTCATTGGCCGGCAGCGGCGCCCGGCCAGGCCAACCCAGCAGTTTGACAGCCCTGTGCTTGGCCGGGCCATACTCCAGCCCCTCCTCGACGATGAGGCGCGCAGCCGTGGAGGCGACTTCCGCCTTGGCGGTGGTACTCATGGTCAGCATAGACCGGGATTGTGCATCTGTTTTGAATGGGTGAACGGGCATGGAAAGGCACGCCCAAGCTGGAACGATGGACTTTCCGATGCACGTCGGTCTGTGAAGCCGGCCAAGGCTTTGGCCATCGGTGCCTGACCTAGAATTCTTCGATGCATATTCATATTCTGGGTATTTGCGGAACATTCATGGGCGGCCTGGCTGCCCTGGCACGCGAAAAGGGCCACCGTGTCACCGGTTGCGACATGGGTGTCTACCCGCCCATGAGTGAACAGCTACGCGCACTCGGCATCGAACTGGTGGAGGGCTACGGGACGGACCAGCTGGCAATCCGCCCGGACATGTTCGTTGTCGGCAACGTCATCAGTCGCGCGCGCAACACCGATGGCGAGCCCAGGTACCCGCTCATGGAAGCCATTCTCGATGCCG
>JAYVRP010000704.1:0-1539 GCA_043776215.1 Rhodoferax sp.
TTCCACAATGCGCCCCAGGTACATCACCGCCACCCGGTCGGAGATGTGCCGCACCACCGACAGGTCATGCGCGATGAACAGGTAGGCCAGTTGCAGCTCTCGCTGCAAATCCTGCAGCAGATTGATCACCTGCGCCTGTATCGATACATCCAGCGCGGCCACCGGTTCGTCCAGTATCAACAAACGCGGCTTGAGCGCCAGCGCGCGCGCAATACCGATACGTTGACGCTGGCCACCAGAAAACTCCTGCGGGTAACGGTTCGCCATGGTGGGCGACAGGCCCACCAGATCAAACAATTGCGCGACCCATTTGGCACCTCCCGAGGCTTCGTACAAGCCGTGGATGCGCAGCGGCTCGGCCACGATGTCACCCACACTCAACACGGGATTGAGCGACGAATACGGGTCTTGGAAGATGTATTGCATGTTGCGGCGCACCTTGCGCATCGCCTGGCGTGGCAGGCCCGTGATGTCCTGGCCGTCAAATCGCACCGAGCCTCCGCTCTTGGCGATCAAGCCCATGATGGCGCGCCCGGTGGTGGTCTTGCCGCAGCCGGATTCACCCACCAGACCCACTGTCTCGCCAGCCCGCACGTTCAGGCTCACGCCATCTACTGCGCGCACCCAGCCCACGCGGCGTTGCAGAATGCCGGCTTTCACCGGGTAAAACACCTGCAAGTTATCTACGCTGAGCAAAGGTTCCAGCGCAATTGGATCCTGACCAGCGTCAGCCATTGGGGCCCGGTTCGGGCTGCGCCCTTCGACAGGCTCAGGGCGAACGGTTGGGGCCCGGGCTTGCGCATCCATCCCTGCGTTGGCGGGCGAGTCCATATCGGCGCGCTGGATCGCTTCGACCCCCGGGGCCGCATCGGCGAGCAACTGCTCGACCTCATCGGCATAGTGGCAGGCACTGGAATGCCCCACGCCCACCATGCGCAGGGCCGGTTCTTGCGCGGCGCACTGCGCTCGCTCGCGGCCAATGGCACAACGCGGGTGAAAGGTGCAGCCCCTCGGCAAATTCGAAGGCGTCGGTGGCTGGCCGATGATGGGGATGAGCCGGCTATCCAGGGTGTCTATGCGCGGAATGCTGCGCAGCAGACCCACCGTGTAGGGGTGGCGTGGACGTTTGAAAATATCCTGCACCGCACCAGACTCGACGATGCGCCCGCCATACATCACGGCCACCTGGTCCGCTACCTCGGCCACCACACCGAGGTCATGGGTGATCAGGATGACTGCGGCACCGGTGTCGGTCTGGCGTTTCGCCAGCACGGCCAGCACTTGCGCCTGCACCGTCACGTCGAGCGCCGTGGTCGGTTCATCGGCAATGATCAGTTTGGGGCGCCCTGACATCGCCATGGCGATCACGGCGCGTTGGCGCATGCCACCCGAGAACTGGTGCGGGAACTGCGTGACCCGGCCTTCCGGGTCCGGAATGTCGACCTCGCGCAGCAGTTCCACAGAGCGTTTAGCGGCCTGGTCCGCCCGCACCTGGCCGTGTGACACCTGGCCTTCAATGACCTGACGGCCAATGGTGAA
>JAYVRP010000705.1:0-1535 GCA_043776215.1 Rhodoferax sp.
TGCTTGCCGGCCCGCGCCAGGTGGGCAAAACCACGTTCGTGCGCCAGTCTCTTGCGAGCCTGTCCGGCAGCCCGGAAGGTCGTTTGATCGCCCAGCACAACGTCAGCGCCGACAACCCTGGCCTGCAAAGCAGTAGCTGGCTGGCCACCCAGTGGGAGACTGCGCGCGCACTGGCTTTGCTGGCGGGCGCTTGTGTTCTGGTGCTGGACGAGGTGCAAAAGCTGCCGCGTTGGACCGAAGAGGTGAAGCGCCTGTGGGACGAAGACACCGCCGCCGGGCGCGATGTGCGCGCTGTGGTGCTGGGCTCGGCGCCCCTGCTGATCGCGCGCGGTCTGACCGAAAGCATGGCCGGCCGCTTCGAAATGACGCGCCTGGGTCACTGGCGTTTCACTGAAATGCGCGACGCGTTTGGCTTCACGCTGGACCAGTACATCTATTACGGTGCTTATCCCGGTGCCGCGTCGCTGATCGGTGATGAACGCCGATGGGCCGCCTATGTGCGCGATGCCTTGATCGAGACCACGATCAGCAAGGATGTGCTCCTGATGGCGCCAGTGCAAAAACCCGCATTGCTGCGCCGCGTGTTTGATTTGGCGTGCCGCTACAGCGGCCAGATGCTGAGCTACCAGAAGATGATGGGGCAGTTGACGGACGCAGGCAATACGACCACGCTGGCCCACTACCTGGAGTTGCTGGAAGGTGCGGGCATGGTTTGTGGTCTGCAGAAATACGCCGGCCAGGTGGTTCGGCAGCGGGCCTCCAGTCCCAAGCTGCAGGTTTTCAACACCGCGCTGATGGGCGCTATTGCCGCCACTGAAGGGTTTGGTTTCGAACGCCTGCTGGCCACGCCAGAACTGTGGGGCCGCATGGTGGAAAGCGCCGTGGGTGCGGAACTGCTGGCGCGCAATGTCAACCACAGCACCACTCAGCCGATCATCCACTACTGGCACGACGGCGGACGGGAGGTCGACTTTGTACTGCGCGCCGGCGCAGACTTGTTTGCGCTGGAAGTCAAGAGCGGTGGGCAGCCCGGCAATGTTTCGGGTCTGGATGCCTTTTGCGCAGCGTTCCGCGGCACCAGGCCGTTGGTGGCGGGCACTGGCGGCGTGCCTCTGCAATCCTGGTTTACCGGTACCTGAGCCCACTTTGCCTGCCGCTGACTGCAACGGCAGGGGTTACAGCAGGGCCTTCACGTGTTGTGCCACATCGCGGTGCGTCGCGAACCACACGTCCGGCAATGCCTGCATGTGGCGGATCAGTTCCTCCAGGATGAACATGCGAGAGCGGTATCCGATCACGTGCGGGTGCATGGTCAGCAGGAACAGGCCGCCTTCCTCGTAGGCTGCATCGAACTCGCGCCGGAAGATGTCCAGCACGGCCGTTGGCGCGGTGTAGGGCCGCAGTGCGGCAAACCGGTTCATGTTGAAGTAGACCGCGTCATCGCGGATCCACTCCACCGGAAGCTCGACGATGCCGGTGCGCTCGCCATGTTCTTCCAGTTCGTACGGGTCGTTGTCGGCCATCAGCGAGGAGTC
>JAYVRP010000706.1:0-17979 GCA_043776215.1 Rhodoferax sp.
CAGGTAACTGCCCGGAATCCAGACTGGCAAGCTGACCCGCTGCTGCGCTTGCACACGCGCAATCACCAGGCGCACCCGAAAAAGATGCGCGTGAAGGTCGGCCACCTCGACGCGGTAATGCAGCACTTCGCCCTGCGCCTGCGATGCGCGGCCCGCCTTCGCCGGCACGGCCATGTTACTTTGCGTCGCCGAGGTACTTTTCGACCTGCGCGGCACCGATGGCGCCTGGCACCCGCGACCCATCGGCAAACAGCAGGGTCGGTGTACCTGTGATCTTGTGTTTGCGCCCCAACTCGACGTTGCGGGTGATGGCCGTCACGTCGCAAGCGGGTGTCGCTGTATGGGCCAGGGCCTGGTCACGCACCATCCAGTCTGCCCAGGCCTTGGCGGGATCCTTGGCGCACCAGATTTGCCGGGATTTTTCGCCGGAGTCCAAGCCCAGAATTGGGTACAGGAACATGTGAATGGTCACGTTGTCGACTTTCTGCAGATCACGCTCGAAGCGTTTGCAGTAGCCGCAATTGGGATCTTCGAACACCGCGAGCTTGCGTTTGCCATTGCCCCGCACGATCGTGAAGGCATCCTTCACCGGGAGCGCGTCGAAATTAATCGCTGACAGTTTGTCGATGCGTTCTTCGGTGAGGTTGCGCCTTTGCCGCGTGTCGATCAAGTTGCCCTGCAGCAGGAAATTGCCTTCGGCATCAGAATAGAAAATATCGGTGCCATTCACCCGCACCTCGAACAGGCCGGGCATCGGGCTCTTGCTCACCTCGTCGATGTTCTTCATTTGCGGAATTCGCTCGGCCAGATTCTTGCGAATCGTGGCTTCCTGGGCCGAGACGCCAACCGCGACTGGGAGCAGCAGCAGCGAAAACAGAGTCTTGAAAAGCTTCATGAAAGTCCGATCACAGTGTCTTGTTAACACCGGAAAATTCCGGCCCCTGCATGCCCATCGCCTGCCGCGCCACCCAGCGCTTGAGCGGCCCGCTGCGTTCGAACCCGTCCATGCCCCAGTTTCGCACGCTGCGCCAGAGGCTGCCCTGCCGCGCGAACAGCAGTTGCAAGCCATCGGTCGTGCGCCCCATCAAGGACACATCCGCCTTGCGCGCACGCTCGTAACGCCGCAACATCCTGGCATCACCCACACTACGCCAGTAGTCCCGCACTTGCAGCTGGTGCGCCAGTTCACGGACATCCGCCAAACCCAGATTGAGTCCCTGGCCGGACAACGGATGCACCGCATGCGCCGCATCACCCGCGAGCACCCAGGACTGCCCGGTAGTCACACCGCACCAGTGCTGCGCCATTGCCAAACGCAAGGGCCAGGCTGCGCGCTCACTCGACAGCACCAAACGTCCGAACCGGTTTTCGCTGGCCAATTGCAACTTTTCGGCAAAAGCTTCCGCACTGTCGTCGAGCAGCGCTACTTTGCTCGCCTCATTCACAGACCAGACAACGGCCATGGAGTTCCCGGTTTCTCCACCCAATGGCAGAAAACCCAGCACATCGTCTGGCGTAAACCATTGGCAGGCGTCTTGCCCGTGTGGCAGCTCGCAGGTCACACGCGCGGCAATCGCCCAGTGCGGATACGCGGTAACGTCCAGTTCCACGCCCATCTGCTGGCGCGAGACACTGGCCTGCCCTTCGCAAATCACCGCCAGCGCCGCATTCTGGGGAGCATCGAAGCGCTCGATGTTGGGCTGGAAACCCGCAGCCTCGGCCAACCGCGCTTCCAGGGCCAGTACGTCGACGATCCACGCCATGGCCGGCACTCCGCTTTGTGCCGCCGTGAACCGCACTTCGCCCCCACCCACCTCCTTGGCATGCATGGACAAGACCGGCGTGGCATGGGCCGCCTCGGGCCAGCAGCGCAACTGTTCCAGGAGGTCTTTGGACTGGTGGTTCAGCGCATAGGCCCGAACATCGCTGGCCACCGGTGCTTCCACTGGTGCGCGCGTCACCAGGCCCACGCGCAATCGCTCGCGCGCCAGAAGCAGGGCCAAAGCATGACCCACGATACCGCCACCACGAATACACACGTCCAGAGGTCTTGCCATGGCCTGGATTGTAAAAGGCGGTGCAAAATCCACAGCCTCAACCCAGATTTGATCGGCGGCGTCACCTTGGACCAAGACACAAGCACTTCCACCTTTGACGTGCAAGCGCGTATTGCACAACTGTTTGTCTACCCCATCAAGTCGTGCGCCGGCGTGGAACTCCAGGAGGCTGTCCTGACGGACACCGGGCTGGACCTGGACCGCGCCTGGATGCTGGTGGATACCCAGGGCGATTTCGTCTCGCAGCGCGAATTGCCACGCATGGCGCTGATTCGGCCTCAGCTCCGTCATTACGACATCATCCTGCGCGCACCCGGCATGCTGGCGTTGCACCTGCAGATCGACAGCGTGGAAAAGGCCACCCAGGTCCGGATCTGGGATGACACGGTCCAGGCGTACGACATGGGAGACCTGGCAGCCCAGTGGTTCAGCGACTTCCTCACCCCTGCGTCCGCTGGCGCCGCCCGCCGCGAATTGCCCTACCGCCTGGTGCGTTTTGACCCCGAGCAGCGCCGACTCTCCAGTGTGAAGTGGACGGCCGGAATCGAGGCTCCGAACCAGTTCGCGGACGGATTTCCAGTGCTGGTGACCAGCACGGCATCGCTGGACGGACTGAACCAGCGGCTGCAGGACCAGGGGCACGCACCCGTGGGAATTGAACGTTTTCGGCCCAATATCGTGTTGTCCGGGCTGCAGGAACACGATGAGGACCGCATCGACTTGCTGCATGTGCACACGGAATCCGGCACCGTGCGGCTCCAACCCGTGAAACCCTGCGCACGTTGCCCGATACCCAACATCGACCCACGGACCGCAATCCGCAGCCCGGAGGTGAGCGATATTTTGCAGACCTACCGGCAGGACGCGCGCGTCAATGGCGCCGTCACCTTCGGCATGAATGCCATCGTGCTCGAGGGCGCGGACCGGCAACTCAAGGTCGGCCAGGCCGTGGCGGGCAACTTCCGGTTCGACTGACGCGAAAAACGCATCGCTTACACTTGGCACCCTGTTTTTTTGGGGGTTTGCATGAGTCTCAAGTGTGGCATCGTGGGCTTGCCCAACGTGGGCAAATCCACGTTGTTCAACGCGCTGACGAAGGCGGGAATCGCCGCCGAAAATTACCCGTTTTGCACCATCGAGCCCAACGTCGGCATGGTGGAGCTGCCCGATCCGCGGCTCGATCAGCTGGCGGCCATCGTCAAACCCGAACGTGTGGTGCCGGCGATTGTCGAATTTGTTGACATTGCGGGCCTGGTCGCGGGCGCCAGCACCGGCGAGGGCCTGGGCAACAAATTTCTGGCGCATATTCGAGAAACCGACGCCACCATCAACGTGGTGCGCTGCTTTGAAGACGACAACGTGATCCACGTCTCCGGCAGGGTGGACCCGATCTCGGATATCGAGGTCGTTCAGACCGAGCTGTGCCTGGCCGACCTGACAGCGGTCGAGAAGGCCTTGCACCGCGTCACCAAGACGGCGCGCTCGGGCGACAAGGAGTCGATCAAGCTGGTGGCGCTTCTCGAAAAATGCCAGGCCGCGCTCAACCAGGGCCGTCCGGTGCGCACCCTGGACTTCACCAAGGAAGAGAGTCCCCTGCTCAAGCAGTTCTTCTTCATCACCGCCAAGCCAGCCATGTTCGTCGCCAACGTGGCGGAAGACGGTTTCGACAACAACCCGTTCCTGGACCGACTGCAGGCCTACGCCCGGGCACAAAATGCCCCCGTGGTGGCGATCTGCGCCAAGATGGAAGCCGAGATGGCCGACATGAGCGACGAAGACCGGCAGATGTTCCTGGAAGAACTCGGCCAGACCGAACCCGGTCTGAACCGCCTGATCCGCGCCGCGTACAAGCTGCTGGGGCTGCAGACGTACTTCACGGCGGGCGTCAAGGAAGTGCGCGCCTGGACCATCCATGTCGGCGACACCGGGCCGCAGGCCGCAGGCGTGATTCACACCGACTTCGAGAAGGGCTACATCCGCGCCCAGACCATCGCCTTCGACGACTACATCGCTTTCAAGGGTGAACAAGGCTCCAAGGATGCCGGCAAGATGCGCTCGGAAGGCAAGGAATACGTGGTGAAGGATGGTGATGTGATGAACTTCCTGTTCAGCTCCTGAGCCTGCTGCAGCGGGTTGGGTTCGGCAAGATCGGAACGTTGCCAATCAGGTAGGTCACCTCGTTGCACGTGCTGGACGTGCTGGACGTGCTCGCATCCGCCGCACGCCAAAACGGCCCGGCCGTGGCAGCCGAGGCGAAACGCTCGATGGCGGGCGTGTTCGACCAGGCGATGGCCACGCTTCGCGTGGAGCGCGACCCGCTCTACCCTGTTCGCCGCGCGCTGCCACCCAACAAGACACATCACAAACGTGCGCTTGAAGTGGATGAAATCGGCTAACTGCTGCGCGATATGGCCAGCCATGGTGGCCGCCATGAGACCCACGCAGCCTTTCGGCTGATGTGGCTGACGCTATGCCGCCCGCGTGAGGCAGTGGAGGCGCGCTGGTCGGAGTTCGACCTCGATGCTGCCGTCTGGCGGATATCGGCAGAGCGGACGAAACAGCGCAAACGTGCTGACTGCCCTGGACGGCGCCGCAGAACCCGCGTCACCGCCAGACCAAGCCACATCTCCATCAGACGCCGTGCCGGAGATGGATTGGCCGGAGTCCGATTCCTTGACCGCGCCAGGGGAGTCACAGCCATACCCCATCAGTGCGCTGCCACCGCTGCTGCGTCATGCCGTGATCGAAGCGCAATCGTTCGTCCAGTCACCTGCGGCCCTCGTCGCCTGCTCGGCACTGTCTGCGTTATCCGTGGCCGCCCAGGGGTTGGCCAACGTGCGGCGCGATCACCACCTGGTGGGGCCGGTGTCGCTCTACATTCTGGCGGTGGCCGAGTCCGGCGAGCGCAAGTCCACCTGCGACCGGATCTTCGGCGCCGCGCTGCGCGACTGGGGGCGCGACCAGGCCACCGCGTGCGCGCCCGGTATCACCGCACACGAGACGGCGGTCGCCACCGCCGAAGCCAAACGGGCCGGCCTGCTGGAAGCCATCAAGCGCAAGCGCCGCGACATGCAGGAGACAGACAAAGAAGAGGCGGCACTGCAGGAACTGGCTGGCCAGGCCTCGTCACCGGTGAAGGTGCCGCGGCTGCTGTACACCGATGCCACCCCTGAGGCACTGTCACACGCACTGGCCACAGGCTGGCCAAGTGCGGCGGTACTCTCTGCTGAGGCCGGTGCGATCTTCGGCGCGTATGGCATGGGCTTCGAGGCCATCCTGCGCAACCTAGCGCTGCTCAACGTGCTGTGGGACGGTGGCGGGATCGACATCGACCGGCGCAGCAAGGCGTCCTACCGGCTGCGGGACCGCCGATTGACCTTTGGTGTGATGGTGCAGCCTGAAACGATGCGCGTATTCATCGAGCGCGCCGGCACGCTGCCTCGCGGTAGCGGCTTCCTTGCCCGGTTCCTGATCGCCTGACCAGCGAGCATGCAGGGACACCGTCCATATCGGCCCGCGCCGACGGCGATGCCGGCTGTCGAAGCGTTCAATCAACGGATCCGAGCACTACTGGATACGCCCTTGACCACCGATGCGCTCGGCGGTCTTGTACCGACGGTGCTGGGCCTGTCCCCGCCGGCCCACGCCGCCTGGGTGCAGGCCTACGACGCGATCGAGCGCGAGCTGGCCAGCGGCGGTAGCTACGCCCCCATACGCGACGTGGCTGCGAAGGCTGCGGAAAACATTGCACGGCTGGCGGCCCTCTTCCACATGCGCGACCACGGCGCAACAGGCACCATTGACCGCGCTCAAGTGTCGCGCCTGCGCGACCCTCACGCCATGCGCAAGGCCGGTGAGTTGCGAAGTCCACATCAGGTCGAATCAATTAATAACCGCATCACTTGAAGACAAGTCATGCGAATATTAAACTCAGACTAAATGAGCCAATCCGACGACATCCTTGACCTGGCCAGGCACCGGCGCGTGCTGCGTGCAGCAGACGTGCGCGAGCACGGCTGGTCGCCACAACTACTGCTCAGCCTGCACAAGGCTGGCAAGCTGCAACGGGTTGCACGGGGCCTTTACAGCCTGCCGGATGCTGAAATCACCGAACATCAGACCTTGATTGAAGTGTGCCAGCGCGTGCCCAAGGCCGTGCTGTGCCTGCTGAGTGCGCTGCAGTTCCACGGCATTGGCACCCAAATACCCCACGAGGTTTGGGTCGCACTGCCGGAGGCCACACAAACCCCGACGCTGGGCTACCCCCTGCTGCGCATCGCGCGCCTGCGGGGTGAGGCCTATTCCGAAGGCATCCAGACAGTGACGGAGCAAGGCGCGCCGATTCGCGTCTACAGCGTAGCGAAGACCGTGACCGACTGCTTCAAGTTTCGCAACAAGATCGGCCTCGACGTGGCACTGGAGGCACTGAAGGATGCCTGGCGCAGCCGCAAGCTCACCATGGCCGAGCTGAACCACTTCGCCCAGATCAACCGGGTTGAACGCGTCATGCAGCCATACCTTGAGACTTTGGTGGCATGAGCGGGAATCTGTCTTCCTCCATCCTGGCACGGCTGCTGACGCTGGCCAAGCAGCGGGGTGACGACTACAGCCTGCTGCTCAACCGCTTTGCACTGGAGCGCCTGCTGCTGCGCGTCAGCACCTCACCGCATGCCGACCGCTTCTTGCTCAAAGGCGCCCTGCTCTTTGCGCTGTGGTACGACACCCCGCATCGGCCGACGCGAGATGCTGACTTGTTGGGCTTCGGCCCCGACGATCAAGCAAACCTGATCGCCACGTTCCGCGAAGTCGCAGGCATGGACCTAGGCGACGGCATCGTGTTTGACCCCGAATCCGTCAAGGCGCAGGCGATTCGCGAAGACAACACCTACGGCGGCACCCGCATCACGCTGGCCGCACGGATAGGCTCCGCGCGCTGCGCCCTGCACATCGATGTAGGCTTCGGTGACGCCGTGACCCCGGGGCCGCAAACCGTGGTCTACCCCACCTTGCTGACCGGCTTCCAGGCCGCCACGCTCCGGGTCTATCCGGTCTACACCGTGATTGCCGAGAAGTACCAAGCCATGGTGATGTTGGGTCAAGCGAACAGCCGCATGAAGGATTTCTTCGATCTCGCAGTGATTGCACGACGCACGGAGCTGGACGGCGCCACGTTGGCCGTGGCAATAGCCGCCACCTTTGAGCGGCGCCAGACTGGACTGCCCACCAAGCGTCCGCTTGCCTTGACGAACCAGTTCAGCGAGGACTCTGCCAAGCTGCGGCAGTGGCAGGCCTTCCTGAACAAGAACCGCATCGCCGCAGCCAGCTTGGGCGACACCATCGCGCTGCTGGACGACATGCTGTGGCCGCCTACGCTGGTAGCCGCTGCAAAAAGCGAGGCAACGGCTACCTGGAACCCTGTTTCCCTGCAGTGGGCTTGAAGAACGCCCCGAGCTGCTTCACGCCGTGTCAAAGCAGCAACGGAATCGTCCTCTTCTTGAGTGCCTGACGAGATTGCCGGATCTTGGCGACTTTTGCCGGCTGCCAATGGAATCCTAAATTGCTGATTTTTATGGTCAATCAGTCCTATTGGTGCCGATAGGCAGTGTTGCAAGCCGGTCTGAAAGTGGGTAAGGCTGTGGGTACGACTGATCCTGTTGCCATCGAAATGGCGGGTACGGTCACCAAACCCGAGGTAACCCATGCTCACCGACACCCAATGCCGCGCAGCCAGTCCGCGCGACAAAGCCTACAAGCTGCCGGACGGCTCCGGCCAGGTCCTTGAGGTCAAGCCCAACGGCGTGAAAGCATGGCGGTACCGCTTCAAGCTGAACGTGCAGGGTGAGACCAGAGAAAGCATGTTTGCCATCGGCGACTATGCCGTGGCACCCCGTGGTGAGACCGTCGAACAGGCCAAGGCGCGACGCGACGGCGGCCGCTTCACGCTGGCCGAAGCCCGGGACGAACGGACCCGTGCGCGCGATCTGGTCAAGCAGGGTGTCAATCCGGCGCACGATGGGCAGTTGGCGCGCCTGCGCCGCGACCACGATGGCGCCACAACTTTCGAATCCGTGGCGCATGAATGGCTGGCCATGAAAGACTGGGAGTCGGTGACCAAGAAGCGCCGCCTGGACATGCTGCAGCGTGTGGTGTTCGGCAAGATCGGCCCGCTGGCCAAAGCGGCAAAGTCGGCACGCAACGAAGAAGTCGGACAACGGCACGCGCTGGCGCGACATTCGGCGGCGCGGATCTGGGCTGCATCGCGGCCTGCTCCGCCCAACCATAGGTATCTAGCTCGCAAAGGGGTGGAGCCGCACGGACTGCGCGTCTATAAGGGCGTGCTCGTCGTGCCGGTGCGGGATCTGGCCGGACAGCTGCACAGTCTGCAGTTCATCAGCGCCGGTGGCGTGAAGCCCTACCTGAAAGGTGGCCGCATCCAGGGCTTATGCAGTTGCATCGGTGAGCCACCCGATCCGATCGGGGACGCCCCCTTGACGATCTGCCTGGCCGAAGGCTTCGCCACCGGTGCCAGCTTGCACCAGGCATCTGGACCCAGTGGTTATCACCTTTCATGCTGGAAACCTTGCTCCCGTCGCATTGGCACTGAGGGCACGCTACCCCGGATCTCGCATCATCGTGTGTGCCAATGACGATCACCGCACGCCCGGCAATCCGGGCCTTACCCAGGCGCAGGAGGCCGCGCGCAAGGTGCATGGATGCGTGTCCGTACCAGACTTCGGTGCCAAGCCGCTGCCGCGAGGCAGCGTGCCCCCGCGCTGGATGAATGTGCGCATCGTTTCGGGCTGCACCATCACTCCGAAGGTTAGCCGGCGATCCCGCAGCCGGTAGGACGCCTTGCTGCGTCGGTCGATGTCGATCCCGCCACCGTCCCACAGCACATTGAGCAGCGCCAGGTTACGCAGGATGGCCTCGAAACCCATGCCATGCGCGCCGAAGATTGCGCCGGCCTCCGCAGAGAGCACAGCTGCACTTGGCCAGCCTGTGGCCAGCGCATGTGACAGCGCCTCGGGGGTCGCATCGGTGTATAGCTACGCCCCCATCCGCGATGTGGCCGCGAAGGCTGCGGAAAACATTGCACGGCTGGCGGCGCTCTTCCACATGCTCGACCACGGCGCCACAGGCACCATTGATCGGGCTTGCGTGGACAGCGCCACGGAGATTGTCCGGTGGCATCTGCAGGAAGCCCATCGCCTCTTGGGTGAACTGGACGCCCCGCCCGTGATGGCGGCTGCGATCCGCTTGGATGCTTGGTTGCGCGACGAGGCCCTGCGCACCGGTGACGGCCGGATACCGACCACGCAGGTTTACCGGTATGGACCGGGTTGTGTGCGCAACAGCAAGGACCTGAAGGACGCGGTCGCGCTACTGGCCGAGCATGGCCGGGTCCGGCTGGAGGAAGACGGGCGGCGGCGCATTGTGGTGGTGAACCCGGCGCTGTCCGCGGGCTGATCGGTTGCATCAGATCCCCGGGTTCCGCCGCTCTTTCGGCCCCGGGGGCCTTGCTGTTCTTGCTGCTTTGAACCGAGTCAAAATGCAATTGGCGAAAAGTTCCATGCCAGCCATTTTGCGCGCGTACGCACGGCCCGCTGGCTCAGTGGATCGGCCCCAAAATTGGGGGCGAACCCCCACCCTGTGCAGCTTGCCTGGATTCGCGATTGCCCTGACACTTCCGACATGCTTCAAGGAAACCTCGCACCGTTGAAGGTGGGCACTGCGCAGACGGAAGGCGCGCTGCGCCAGAGTGCCGTATTGCCTATCAGCGTGGCGATCCTGGAAGACGAGACCCATGTACGCCGTTCACTTGAAAGCGCTGTACGTTCCGACGCCGGCCTGAGTCTGGCGTTCAGTGCGCAAAATGTCCAGGAGGCAAAACATTTCGCGCAGACCTGCTCGGCACAGGTTTACCTGGTTGACCTTGGCCTGCCCGATGCGGACGGCCGCGAATTCATTCGCTGGATCACGGTCAATCAGCCGGGTGCCAACTGCATGGTGGTCACGGTATTTGCTGACGATGAACACATCGTGAGCAGCTTCGCCGCAGGTGCCGTCGGTTACCTGCTCAAGGACGCCTCCGCCGCCGAGATTGCCCAGCGCATTGCCGAACTGGTGGCTGGCGGCTCGCCCATCAGCCCGAGCGTGGCGCGGCGCATGTTGCAGCATTTCCTGCCGCAACGGTCGCCGGCGCTACCGGCAGTCGTGGCGGCGCGCGACCAGCCGGCCCTGAGCGAGCGCGAACACGAGGTGTTGCGGCTGATTGAAAAAGGCCTCACCTACGACGAGATCGCCAACGCGCTGGGCATTACCTGGCATACCGTGACCGGATACCTGCGCCGGGTTTACCGCAAGCTGCAGGTCCACTCACGCGGCGAAGCAGTGTTCGAGGCGCGGCATCGGGGGTTGTTATAGGGCCGGCCCGCCTGTTCGCGTTGTGTCTGGCGCTCTGGCACGGCGTGGCAGCCTGGGGGCAATCCGGCCTTCAGTCGGAAAACGTCCACATTGCGCAAGCCAGTATCTTGCTCACCAACAGCGAGACCATTGCGCCGGAGAACGCGGCGTGGGTAAAACAGGACCTGCCTGACAACTGGAACCGCTCGCGGCCGGGTGTGGGAGGCTTCGCCTGGTACCGCATGGAAGTGACGCTGACTGCCGATCAGCAGGAGTTGTCGGCTCTGTACGTGCCGCGCTTGAGCATGAACGCAATGGTGTATTTCAACGGTGAGTTTGTCGGAGGCGATGGCCGCTTTGCAGAGCCCACCGGCCGCCAGTGGTACCGCCCGCATCTCTACCCCGTTCCGCAAAAGTTGCTCAGGGTGGGTGCCAACCTGATCCACGTTCGCATCAAGGCTTATGCGAACAACCGGGGTGGGCTCTCCGAGATGCATTTTGGTGCGCTGGCACCGGTTGAAGCCATGTGGCGGGAGCGCCAGTTCTGGCAGGTGACCAGCATCCAGATCACCAGCGCCATTACGCTGGGTTTGAGCGCGCTGGCGTTCGCAGCCTGGTCGCTGAGTGGTTTTGGCAGCGCCTACGGGTACTTTGCCGCTGGGGCCTTGATCTGGGCGCTGCGCAATACGCATTTCCTGTTTACCGAGATTCCCGTTCCGGCGGCGGTGTGGGAGGTGCTGGTGGCCACCTCGCTGATGTGGGTGATGGTGCTGATATCCATGTTTGTGATCCGTTTCGCCCACAAGTCCTATCCCATGGCCGAGCGCTGGATGTGGGGCTATGTGGTGGCGGTGCCTTTCATCATCTGGGGTGCTGGAATCGAGCACCTGGCATTGGCGATCACACTGTGTTACGCCGTGCAACTGGTGATGGGCGCAAGCATCCTGAAGCTGCTGGTGGACCTGGTGCGGCGTGAACGCACGGCCTACACCGCGCTGCTGCTGTGTGCGTCGCTGGTGATGTACGGGCTGGCCACGCTCGACTTTGTGACCCAGGCCGACGCGCTCAACTACAGCCGGCCCTACAACCTGCACTTTGGCGCGCCCATCATGTTCAGCGTGGTGGCGCTCAACATGTTCCAGCGCTTCGCACAGGCGCGTCGCCATGCGGACGAACTGGCGCTTTCGCTGGAGGTCCGCGTGCAGCGAAAGAACCAGGAGTTGCTGGAGACCTATGAGGCACTGCGCCGCGTCGAGGCGAACCAGTTCCGGGCGCAGGAGCGGGGCCGCATCATGCAGGACATGCACGACGGGCTGGGCTCGCAGCTGGTGAGTTCGTTGGCCATGGCGCAAAACGGTGAACTGAGCGCGACGCAGACCTATGACCTGCTGCGCAGCTGCATCGACGACCTGCGCCTGGCCATTGACACCTCGACCGATTCGCGTGATTCGCTGGCGCTGGCGCTGGGCAACCTGCGCTTTCGCATGGAACCGCGCCTGAAAGCGGCCGGTATCGTCTTGAAATGGGACACGCACGCGTTGCAGGACGACCTGCCGCTGCCGGTGGAACAACAGCTACCCCTGCTGCGGGTGATCCAGGAAACCATCACCAACACACTGAAACATGCGATGGCGAAAACGCTGGCCGTGACGGTATCGAACTCGGCGAGCGAATTGGTGGTGCACATCGCCGACGACGGCGTCGGCTTCGATGTGCCCGCGACACGCCGAACCGCCACCGGCAAGGGCCTCAACAGCCTGGAAAAGCGCGCCCGCTTGCTGGGCGCGGCGCTGCGCATAGACAGCTCGCCAGCCGGCACCCATACGCATCTGCTGTTGCCACTGCCAGGCCAAAGTGTGAAATAACACACACGGGCCAGCAGGCTTGGCCCCAATTTTGGGGCTATCGCATGCGCGGCGCGGCCCCAAAAATGACTACAAACATGGCTTTGCCAGGGTCGTATGTCTTTCTTGTCAGTTCTCTCTCGCAGTCGATGGGTGTTTGCAGCGCTCGCCACCCTGCCGGTCCTGCTGGTGCCTGCGCCCTGCGCGGCGCAATCGGGCGATGCGTCCCAGCCGCTGGAATCGATGAGCTTCTTTGGCGCTTCGCTGGTTCCCGTGCCAACGCTGCAGGCCGCCATGCGGCCGCTGCTGGGCCGACCGGCCGACAAAACCGCACTGGACGCCGTGCGCCGCGCCGTGCAAAGCGTCTACGACGCCAGCGGCTACCGCCTTGTGACGGTCGATCTGCCGGTGACAGTGGCCACTGGCGCGGTCGCAGTGCGCGTGCATGAAGTGCGCGTAAGCACCATTGCAGTGGCAGGCGCGGAGCGCTCGGGCGAGGCAGGCGTTCGCGTCGCGCTGGGCGCGCTGCAAGAAGGCAAGTCCCCGAACCTGGACCGCCTGGCCCAGCAGACATTCTTGTTCAACGAGAACACCCGCCGCCAGGTCGGCATCGACTTTCAACCCGATGGGCCGGACCGTGTCAGGGCGCTTGTCAGCGTGGTGGAGCAGTCGCCCTGGTACGGCAGCGTGCAGGCGGACAACACCGGCAATACGCAAACCGGGCGTAACAAGCTGGCCCTTGCGCTGGGCCACGCCAACCTGTTCGACCACGGCATCACGGCTGAAATCTCCGCTTCGACCGCGCCCGGCAGTTACCAGACGCACCAGGCCGCCGCGCGGGTGAATGTGCCCGTGCCGGCCACCGGCGGTCGGGTGGAGGCATCGGTCGATACGTCCCACGGCAACCTGGGCGTGGTGCTGGGGACTTTCGCCATCGCGGGCAGCAGCCGGGGGGCGCGGCTGGCCTACCAGCACCCGCTGTCACGCGCGGCGGATTTCGAGCAGACCGCCAGCCTGGCACTGGAGCATCGCCGCTCTGACGACATCATCGATTTTTCGGGCGTGAACCTGGGCACTTCGATCGGCACCGACACCCTCACCCTGGCCTACTCGGCGGGTGGTCGTGGCAGCCTGGTGTGGTCGGCACTGGGAAGCTTCACAGTCAATCTGCCGGGCGGCGCGTTCAACAACAGCGCGGCCTATGCCGCGAGCCGCCTCGGTGCAGTGGCCCATTGGTCCAAAGTCAACCTGTCCGGCTCGGCCTTCAAGGAGTGGGAGTCGGGCTGGCGGGTGCGCATCAATGAGACGGGCATCTTCGACTATGAAACTCTCGCGACGCTGACTTCAACAAGCACAACGACGATATCAAGCCGTGCGACCAGAGACGGTCGTCAAGACTTTTCGACTTCAGGCACGAAAACCACCTCCAATAGCGGCGAATCTGTTGCCCTGTTGTCGGAATCCAGTTCAGGCGGTTTTTTGGTGCTGAGGACGAATGACGACTCATCAACCACTGAACAAAGAACCAGTGGGGGCAGGATTCTGAGCCTTACGACGATCTTTCAGGACGGATTTGTCACTTCTGAAAGGACGGGATCAACAAATCGGGCGCTTCAGGTGTACAGCCCGGCGGGGCAGGCACTGGGCTCAGTGGATATCAGTGCGCTGGGTGATCCGAGATTCCTGAGCGTAAATTCCGCGTTCCCCCTCACAAAAGGGCGATGGATCGTGAACGTGGTGAACTCATCAGTGGCGCCAGTCACGGTATTGCTGATCGACGAAACAGGCAACAAGATCGCGACCATTCAGACCGCCGAAACGCTCAGCCAGCGGAACCCCGCCCAGCCATTGCTGTCGGGTGGGTTTGCAATCTTTACTGACAATCGGGGTGTCAAAACAACTACGGTCTATGACCGAAACGGCAACCTTGATCCGGACGGCGCACGACTGCTTACCGGCAACAGCGAGCGAAAACTGGTTGCTGGGGGCACCGACCCCTACGATCCACGTGCCAAGCTCGTGACGACTGTGAATGCAGACAACAGCATTACGGCCTCTGTCCAGGATGCGGTGACAGGTGTGGCCGACACCACCGGACTGAAGATCGCCGTTTGCCACTTTCCGCCGGGCACCAGCAAGTGGAACAAGATCGAGCACTGGATGTTCTGTCACATCACGCGCAATTGGCGCGGTCGCCCGCTTGAGAGTCATGAGGTCATCGTCAACTTGATCGCCAGCCCACCACCAGGAAAGGCTTGCGCGTACGTGCCGCGCTCGACACCGATGCGTATCCAACCGGAATCAAGGTCGAAGATGCAACGATGGCAGCGTTGCGTCTGATACCGGACAAATTTCACGGCTACTGGAACTACACGATTGCTCCGGTAGACCCGGATCGAATCAACAAGCACCCCCGCAGGCTACGTGCGAAGTTGAAAAAGTAATTTGCTGACAGTTTCTAAGGCCACCAAGGAGACCCCGATGTCGAGCGCTTGCCCGTATCAGAAGTTGACGACTAGCGTGACGCGCAAGGACCGTTTTTCGATCGGGTGAAAGTGAATGTCGGCCACCGGCGCCACCTCGCTCCGCAGCTGCGACTCGTAGAGATAGTCGATTGCCGAAGCCTTGCGGTTGGTGAGGTTGTAGCCCTCCAGCTCGAACTTGGCGTTGGGGCTGATCTTGTAGCCGATACGCCCATTCAAGGTCGCCGTGGGTTTGGAGCGCACGCTGTTATCTTCGATCAAGGGACGTGGACCAAAGTAGCGAAGCTGCAGGGCTCCAAACCAAGGGCCGATATTGTCGACCGCCAGCGCCACCGACACCACGCCTTCGACAGCTCCGGGAATTCGGTTGCCTATCGGGTCGGGGTCGCGGAAGCGGGCTTTCGCGAAGGCGACGTCGGGATCGGCCGTGAGCCACTTGGTGATCTTGTAGTAGTTGGAGAATTCGAAGCCGACGCGCCGGCTGGCGCGCCCTGCCTCGGTGGTACCGGCATCGCCTGCAAAGGTGAGCTCCGAATCGAAGTCCAGCCGGTAGACCGACAGGGATGTTTGCAGGCCCGGGATAATTTCGCTACGCAGACCTAATTCTCCGCCGGTGGACCGCACCAGGGGTGGAACCTTGTCGGTCGCAAGAGCGATCTTCGGGTCGATGGAAATGGTGGTGCCGCGCGCGTCGTTGCTGTGAAAGCCCCGGCCGACACTCGCGTAGTACTCGGTTTTGGCCCAGGGCCCGAAGATCAGGTTCAACTTGGGGCTGATCTTGCTGTCCGAGGCCTTGCCCGAGTTGGCCGGGTTGTCGCTATGAACGTCGAACTTGAAAGCGTCTGCCCGAATGCCGGCCACGGTTCGGAAGGTATCGGTCCAGCGTGTCGCGTTCTCGTAATAAAGGCCCAGGCTTTTCTCTACGATATGGTCTTGCCGGGTTGTGGACAGCGTCTGACGCGCCAAAGTATGAAACAGGCCGTTAAAGATGTTGTCATTCTGTAGTTGCAGGCCCACCGTGTTCTGTGCATCGCGGCCCAGCCACTGGGTATTCCAGCTATGGCTTGCATTGATTCCGGTGGTCACGCGCCGGTCCGGCTGGCTGAACTGATCGCCGTTGATGGGGTCGTCCAGAAAGTAGGTGAAGTTCGAAAATAGGTCCAGCCGGTTGCGGATCATATAGGCGTTGACCTTGGTGGAGCCCGTATCCGTAGTCTGGTACCAGTCACCCGACAGGCTGTAGTGCTGCGAACTTCCGCCGTCGGTCTGGTCGATAGCGCCAAAGCGGTCGAGCATTCCGGCGTCCACCGCGCGCTTGGGTATCTGGTCGGTGGCGTGCCAGCGCGCGCTGTACGCCATGGCCGCCCCGTTGAAGCCGTTGTCGTCCGTGCCGGTGCTGTAGCGCAGTACACCATTGGCCTTGCGGTAGTTGTCGCCCACCACAAACGGCCCGTCGTTGTGAAACAATTCCAATGCGTACAGCAGCTTGCCGTTTCCCAACATTGGTGAGTCAGCCAGCAACGTGCGGCGGTAGCCCTGGGTGCCAAGCCCCACGCTGGCGATGCCCTTGGGCAGGCTGTTGACATACGAAACGCTGACGGCACCGGCGGATCCGAAATCACCTTCCACCGCGTAGAAAGTGCCTTTGCGGTATTCCAGCAGGTTGACCAGTTCCGGGATCATGAAGTTGACGTCGGTCCAGCCCTGTCAGTGCGCGTGGCTGCGCTGGTTCACCAGCATGCCATCGACCGTGGTCCGCAGGTCTGTGCCATAGTCCAAGTTGAAGCCGCGCAAGTAATACTGGTTGGCTTTGCCCTCGCCGCTGTGCTGGCTGACGATCAGCCCCGGCATCGCCTCCAGCACTTCCCCCGGGCGGTAGACGGTGCGGGCATCGAGTTGTTGCTGGGTCACTATGCCGGTGTTTGCCGTTTCCGCCTCCCCGAGCATGCTATTGCGCGAACCCTGCACGATCACAGGTTCAAGCGCGCGGACGGATTCCTGGGCAAAACCGCTGCTCGGCCATGCCAGCACCAACACCGCCAAGCTCGTGCCGAGCTGGAAACCGGGATCGAATTGACGGAGAGTGAGCTTTGGCATGGACTGGTTTCTTAACTTTGATAGTTTGATCTGACATCCGCCTGAAACGGATACTATTGAGACGACCCCTGATGGGTACGCACCTCCCGGCCCAATGGATGTGCTTTTGATGGATCGATGGCAACTATTTTTCTGAAAGGCGGTACACGCGCAGTGCGCTAACCGACGTTCAAGAATCACCGCTTTGAACGGTCATCGAACATTGACAAGGACCTCCGGTCGCGCACGCCCAGTCGCCGTGCCGCCGAGCCAAAGCTCAGAGAGCCAAGCCACCCTCGCTTGCTGCGCATCAGGTAGCGTATCTGCGCTCCGCACAGCGGCCCGTCGTTCAGCGGATGGTGCTCCTTCATCATCGAGCGCTATACACGCGAATGCGCACAGTGCCCGTTGACTATCACCAGCTCCACGCCGCCGAGCCTTTTGAGCGTCGACATCAGGTGCAACCAATTCTGCGCAGGCCTCTCAAATGCCGTCGCACTGCCCTCAAAGCTCACCGGCCTGGCATCAGGCAATTGGATCAAGCCGCGCCGCTCAAGCTTGACTAGTAACGTAAGTTGATTGAGGACCAACTGATCGGGTGGATCGAACAGGTGATGGTCTCGCCGTACGACTCAGAGCAACAGTTGAACGAACTGAATCGGCTCACTGACAAGTGGTTTGAAGCTCATGGGAGCAAGGCGGCGGCAGCGCAACAAGGGGCGAGAACTCGCCACTCTTGAGATCACTACACTAGGCAAGGTTGTGAGCGGGCGGCGTGAAGGCGTCCTGGAACTCCGGGCTGCCGGGGACGGGCTGCACCTGACGTGGGCAGAGCCCGGCGAGGGGCGGTCGAGCGCGAGGGTTTACCCGATGTCCAGGCGATTCTCAGGTCAGGGGGCGGCGCTGCGGCTGCCCAAGGTGCGATTGGCCAGGCCAAAACCGCCCCGCGTAGATCAGCCCTTGAGCGGACGAGCCCGCCCCAGTGGGCCCGAAAACATGCCGTTTGAAAAACTATTCACCTTGCCAAAGCCCGAGGCTTCCAGGTCGATGATGGCGGGCAGTGTGGACATCAGGTGTTCGGCGATTCCGGGCAATGATCGCACAGCAACCCGGCCA
>JAYVRP010000707.1:0-1532 GCA_043776215.1 Rhodoferax sp.
GCTGGTGGAGCCGCAGGAATTCATCATCGACGGCCAGGACGTGAAGGAACCGATCGGCATGAGCGGCATCCGCCTGGAGGCCAAGGTGCACATCGTGACTGGCGCGCAGAGCGCGGCTGAGAACATCATCAAATGCGTGCGCCGCTGTGGCCTGGAAGTGGAGCAACTGATGCTCAACCCGTTGGCGTCCAGCCTGGCGGTGCTCACCGACGACGAGCGCGAACTCGGTGTGGCACTGGTGGACATCGGCGCCGGCACCACCGACGTGGCGATTTTCACCAACGGCGCCATCCGCCATACCTCGGTGATACCGATCGCTGGCGACCTGATCACGAGCGACATCGCGATGGCCCTGCGCACACCGACCAAGGACGCCGAAGACATCAAGGTCGAGAGCGGTTACGCCAAGCAGTTGCTCACCGATGCCGAAACCCAGGTCGAGGTGCCGGGCCTGGGCGACCGCGGCCCGCGCATGCTCAGCCGCCAGGCACTGGCGGGCGTGATCGAGCCTCGGGTGGAAGAAATATTTGCCCTGGTGCACCAGGTGATCCGCGAGTCCGGTTACGAAGAGGTGCTCTCCAGCGGCATCGTGCTCACGGGTGGCAGCTGCGTGATGCCGGGCATGGTCGAACTGGGAGAGGACATATTCCTCAAACCGGTGCGCCGGGGCATTCCGAAATACGCGAACGCGTTGTCCGACATGGTGGCCCAGCCCCGCGCCTCGACCGTCATGGGCCTGCTCGAAGAGGCCCGGTTGGCGCGCATGCGCGGCTTCAAGGTTGCGCAGAAGAACGGATCCATGAAAACCGCGTTCGGCCAGGTCAAGGACTGGTTTGTGGGGAACTTCTGATGACTGACCCGAGCCGCCCTTCTGGCCACAATGGCACCTGGAAAACCTGGCTCGCCAGGGGAAGCCCGCATGGGCGATGGCGTTGCACAGGCCCGCCGGAGTGACACACAGACACCGGCCAAGCACGAAAAATACACGGACAAACAATTTAGGCAACTGCAATTCAGGAGAAAACAATGAGCATCGAAATGATTGAAGAGCATGCGTTCAACCTCGGCACCCAGATCAAGGTCATCGGGGTCGGCGGTGGTGGCGGCAATGCGGTGGAACACATGATCGGATGCAACGTGGGCGGCGTGGAGTTCATCTGCGCCAACACCGACGCCCAGGCTTTGAGCCGCAGCGCCGCGCACAAGACGATCCAGCTTGGTCACACCGGCCTGGGCGCCGGCAGCAAGCCCGACAAGGGGCGCGACGCAGCCGAGCAGGCCGTGGAAGAAATCCGCAACGCCATCGACGGTGCACACATGTTGTTCATCACCGCCGGCATGGGTGGCGGCACCGGTACCGGCGCGGCGCCGGTGATCGCCCGCGTCGCACGCGAAATGGGCATTCTGACCGTGGGCGTGGTCACCAAGCCGTTCGACTTTGAAGGTGGCCGGCGCATGACCATTGCCGACACCGGGTTGGCCGAGCTCGAAGTCAACGTCGACTCGCTGATCGTGGTTCTCAACGAGAAGCT
>JAYVRP010000708.1:0-1531 GCA_043776215.1 Rhodoferax sp.
GTGCATTCGTGGATCGGCAACTCACCCGCAATACGCCCCTGGTTCATCACGATCACGCGGTCGGACAGGGCCAGGATCTCGTCGAGTTCGCTTGACACCACCAGGACTGCGCAACCGGCGTCGCGCATGGTGCGCAGCTGTGTGTAGATGAACTCGATGGCGCCGATGTCCACGCCCCGCGTCGGCTGGCCCACCAGCAGCACCTGCGGCGCCTGCCCGAGTTCACGCGCCAGCACCAGCTTTTGCTGGTTGCCACCCGAGAAACTCGCACTCAACAGGTTGGCGTTGCGCGGGCGCACATCAAAACGCTCCATCATGTCGACCGTGGCACGGTGCATGTGCGGGTGGTTCATCCAGCCCTGGCGGCAATACAGTGGCAGCCATTCGTAACCCAGCACAGCCGACTCCCAGGCCTCGAAACTCATGACCATGGCGCGTTCGTGCCGGTCTTCGGGTACATGCGCCACCCCCAGCGTGCGTGCCTTGCGCGGGTTGATCCAGGCGCCGGCGCCGAACCTGGCGCCACCGACCTCCAGCGCGCCTTCGCTGGGCGCCAGCAGGCCCGACAGCACCTCCAGTATTTCGCTCTGGCCGTTGCCCGAGACACCGGCCACACCGACGATCTCGCCCGCTCGCAGGGCCAGGTCGATGCCATGCAGGCGCACCACCTTGAGCGCATCGCGCACCACGACGCCGCGCGCCTGCATCAACACGGCGCCGGGCGCGTCGGCGGCATCGCCCTGGCGCCCCATGTGCACCTTGCGGCCCACCATGGCTTCGGCCAGTTGTTCGATCGAGGTATCGGTGATCGCCACATCCTGCACCACGCGACCGGCACGCATCACGGTCACGAAATCGCACAGGCGGATCACTTCCTTGAGCTTGTGGGTGATCAGAATGATCGTGGTGCCCTGCGCACGCAACACACCCAAAACACCAAACAGCTGTTCGGTTTCCTGGGGCGTCAGCACCGCCGTGGGTTCATCGAGGATCAGGATGCGGGCACCGCGGTAGAGCGTCTTGAGGATCTCCAGCCGCTGGCGGTCACCTACCGCCAGATCGGCCACCAGGGCGTCGAGGTCCACACGCAGCCCGGTCGACGCCATCAAAGCGGCCAGCTTGCCGCGCACGATGCCTTCGGCCTTGTGCAGCAACACATGCGGCTCGGCCCCGAGCATCACGTTTTCCAGCGCGGTCAGCGTGTCGACCAGCATGAAATGCTGGTGCACCATGCCGATGCCCAGGGCAATGGCTTCATAGGAATTGCGGATGGTGACCGGCTGGCCCCCGACCCGGATGGTGCCGCTGTCGCTGCTGTAGAAACCGTACAGCACCGACATCAGCGTGCTCTTGCCCGCGCCGTTTTCCCCCACGATGCCGTGCACCGTGCCGGCGCGCACCGTCAGGCACACATCGGCATTGGCCAGCACCGCGCCAAAGCGCTTGTGGATGCCGGCCATCTCCACCGCTGGTGCAGCAGATGAATCGGTAGTCATTCGCGTGAGACGGCGCTTGAAGTGGTGAAGATTTC
>JAYVRP010000709.1:0-4855 GCA_043776215.1 Rhodoferax sp.
TGGGTATTCCGGATGATCGTGACCGGTGATTCCGGGGATCGTGACCGATGCCCTCAAGCAAGGGTGGTTTGAACATTCCGGGATCGTGACCGACGATTCCGGGGATCGTGACCGGTGTTCAGGGATGGGGATGGAGCACAGCGCAGCTCATCAACCCAGGGGTACGCTCGCGGGCTCTTACAGGAGTCCCGATGTCCCCCAACGCAATGAACACGCGCATGATCAAAGAAACGCTACGCTACAAACTCGAACTTGGCCACTCGCATGAGCGAACGGCGCGAGCCCTTCACATTTCCAAAGGCGTTGTCGCCAAATACGTCACCCTGGCCAAGGCGGCAGAGCTGGACTGGGCGCAAGTTACTGCCATGACAGAGGCAGAACTGCAGGCCCGCTTGATGCCCCCCAGAGCCACGGCTGATGGGGCCGACACGGGTGACGAGTGGGATCTGGGCACCAATGCCACTGGTCCGTTTGTCCAACCTGACTACGCCGAGATTCACCGTGAGCTCAGCCGCAAGGGCATGACCCTGATGCTGCTGTGGCACGAGTACCAGGCGGACAACCCGCAGGCGCGAACCTACCGATACTCGCAGTATTGTGATCGCTACCGGCGCTGGGCAAAGACCCTCAAACGCTCGATGCGCCAGATCCACCGTGCCGGCGAGAAACTGTATGTCGACTTCGCCGGCCCCACGCTGGGCTTGACCGATGGGCGGCGGGTTCACATCTTTGTGGCCGCCGTGGGCGCATCGGGCTACACCTACGCTTTGGCGACAGAGGCCCAGCAGAGCGCGCACTGGATCGAGGGCATGACGGGGGCGCTGCACTTCATCGGCGGTGTGGTGGCCTTGATCGTGCCCGACAACCCACGCGCCGTCATTGCCAAGATCAGCCGCTACGAGCCGCGCGCCACCGACAGCGTGCTGGACTTTGCCCGTCACTACGGCACGTCAGTCCTTCCTGCGCGCCCGCACATGCCCCAAGACAAAGCCAAAGTTGAATCGAGCGTGCAAGTGGTGGAGCGCTGGATCATGGCCAGGCTGCGCCATGTTGCCTTTGCCAGCATTGGGGAGGTCAACCGCGCCATCGCCCCTTTACTGGAAGACCTCAACAACCGGCCGTTTCAGAAATTGCCGGGCAGCCGGCGCAGCGTGTTCCTGCAGCTTGATGCCCCGGCCCTGTCGAGCCTGCCATTGCAGCGCTACGAGATGGCCACCTTCAAGACGGTACGCGTGCATGTGGATTACCACGTTGAGGTTGATCGCCACTACTACAGCGTCCCCCACCCGCTGATAGGCCAAAGCCTGGATGCCCGCATCACCCGGGCCGGCGTGGAGCTGCTGCACCGCGGCCAGCGGGTGGCCGCGCATGCACGCAGCGACAAGGTCGGCCACTTTACGACGCTCGATGCACATATGCCGGCCAGCCACCTGGCCCATCGGGACTGGTCACCCCAACGGCTCATCGACTGGGGGCTGAGCATCGGTGTGTCCACCGGGGGATTGATCCACAAATTGCTGGAGCGCTTCAAACACCCCGAGCACGGCTACCGCTCCAGTTTGGGGTTGCTGGGCCTGAGCAAGCGCTACGGCAAAGACCGCCTGGAGGCGGCCTGCGCGTTGGCGCTGACCTTGGGCACCTGTCAGTACCGCCACGTCAAAGCCATCCTGCTCAGCGGGCGCGACCAGCTCAAGCCGGTCACAGCGGACCTGTGGAGCAGCCCCTCGCATGACCACGTGCGCGGGCCGGGGTATTACCAATGAAGGCGGCCAGATCAAACACCACGCGCATTGAAGCGACAAACCGAACCAACAACGAGAACCATACCATGATGACCCAACAAACCCTGAGCCAACTGCGCGGCCTCAAACTCAGCGGCATGGGGGATGCCTTGCAAGAGCAACTGAGCCAGCCCGGCATGATCGAGCTGAGCTTCGAGGAGCGGCTGGCCTTACTGGTGGAGCGCGAGGTGGCAAGCCGCGATGACCGCCGCCGCACCCGGCTGCTGAGCATGGCGCGGCTGAAGTATCCGCAGGCCACCATCGAGGACGTCGACACGCGAGCGGGGCGCGGCCTGGAGCGCGGGCAAATCACCAGTCTGGCGCTGGGGGACTGGATCAAGACCGGGCACGCCGTGATCATCACCGGCGCCACCGGATCGGGCAAGACGTGGTTGGCCTGTGCGCTGGGGCAATACGCGTGCCGTCGGGGGCACACGGTGACCTATTTGCGCACACCGCGACTGGCCGAGGAGTTGCGCATACACCATGGTGCAGGCAGCTTTGGCAAATGGCTCATCCAGTTGGCCAAGACCGACGTGTTGATTCTGGACGACTGGGCCCTGGCGCCACTGGACGCCAGCACACGGGCGGACCTGCTGGAGGTGATCGATGACAGAGCGGCCATCCGGGGCACCATCATCTGCGGACAGTTGCCGGTGGAGCATTGGCATGGCTGGATCGGTGACGTGACCATTGCCGACGCCATATTGGATCGGTTGCTGCAACGTACCCACCGCATTACCTTCAAGGGCGAGGAATCAATGCGCAGCCCCAGAGCAAAACCACCGGCCATCAACAGAGCCAAAGCCGCAACGGGCGCGGATGTGGCATGACCGATCCGTTACGCAGTAACGACGGGAGGCATCCATGTCCATGAGCAATGGGCAGAGCCAATACCGTGGCCAGCAACTGCCAGGGGTTCTGGATTTCGTTACGCAGTAACGCCATCGAGTGTGATTTGGTGTGTGGCTCGCCCGTGTGGACAACGCATCTGCCCACACCACAAGGGTGTGGACAGCCCCTGCGGGGGCCATGCGTTGACCACACTGGAGACTGACGCGCTGCATGGGGACGGTTTACGCCTGACGGCTACCGACCCCATTTCGCTTGCCCTACCTGGCTCTTCGAAAAGGAAAAAAACCGACCAAAACATCCAAAACCCTACAATCCCAACCGCGCTGTGACCAACTCGTCAACGACACCGGTCACGATCCCCCGGAATGACCGGTCACGATCCCGGAATCATCGGTCACGATCAGCGGAATACGCATCTGGCCCCGCGATGCGCTCGGGTAGCCGAAGAACGCCGCGTTGGCCGCCTCGTCGGCCACGTCCATGCAACTGCCGTCCAGCGCCATGACGCGAAACCCGCGGTACCAGGCCCCTGGCGCCCCAGGCGCCGCCAACGGACGCAGCACCCGCTGTGCGAGTTGGCGCATCACCTCAGGACCCAGCCGCGTGCGCGCCTGAGAGATCGCCGATTTGCTCGCCTGCACCGCGCTGGAGTGCCCCCCGCCGAGCCACTGCAGGCCTTCGCACACTACGCGCAACACCTCCTCCAGCGGAGCTTCGCGCCATAGCGCCAGCGCCATCACGTAATACACCACCGCAGGGGCGGGCAACAATCTCTCGCGCTGACTGGCCTTGCCCGTGTCATGCAACACCTCCTCGATCAAGGAGCGCGGGCACACGCTGGCGAGAACGCCCGCCGAAATCAAATGCGCCACGTCTACCTCGGCAGGCAGTGCCTTGCGTGTTCTGGCCATTGCGTGTGTCCATCAAGTTTCGATGGAACAGAATTATCACACAATGGATTCTAACTGAACAGTATTGGACCTAGACCGCCAAGTACAAAGAACCGTTGCCGCGGATCTCTTCTACACGCATGGCACTTCCACCAATGCGAGCTACGCAAATGGCCGCATGATCCTCCGGCCCGCCGTTACGGTAGAAGATCTGATACAGGAATGGAAGGAAGAGGAGAACCCCAAGAACAAGCAGTATGCAACTTTCAAGATCCAAGACTGGAAGAACAAGCGCCTCTTGGAAACTTCGTGTGCTCCTGAATTCCTCTCCAACTACGTCCAACAGTCCAACAAGCCGTTCGAGATCTCACCCGCGTTTTTTCGGCCCGAAGTATTGACGCGGTTCAAGAACGATCCCGAGAAATACGACTTGCAGGACCGTTCAGTCAGCTGTCGGAACGCGTGGTACCTGAAAACCTACGACATCAACGAGGCTGGCCAGGTCCATTCCTACATAGGGTATCTCGCCGACCTACCGTACGAAGAGCAGTGCTACTGGCAGTCGTTCAATGAATGGCCGAAAGGTCCTATATCCACGCGAGCGTACGAGAGCGATTTTCTAGGCGCCTTCAGCAGCGAATACGATCCATTGCGCGCGTTGAAGCACAAGATACACCAACTTGACGAGAACCCGCCAGCTTGGTGGAAGCCGCGCGGCGACGAACTCTCCGATGCAGCACGATCCGGCAACTGATTCCGTCTCCGAGTGGGCTGATGAGATTCTTGCTCTCGATCAGTTGCTCAACGAGGGCTTTCTTACCAAGGCGCTGCAAAAGTTGGCCGAGGATGCCGGCAGAACCGTGGACAGACAGTGGAAATCGCTACGTCTCCTTCAGGACTGGCTAGAAGCCCAAGGTCATGGGGCCGAGGAGGCGCGCGCGACGATAGAGCCACTTGCCAATCTGCATGGATTGCGCAATCCCCTCAAGGGCCATGGCTCGACCAACGAACGCAAGGCGGCACAGAAAAAGGCACGGTCCGAGCATGGAACTCTACGAGCGCACTTCACCGCGCTGGCTTCCGACTGCGATAGAGCACTTGAAGCCATACTGAAGAGTTTTGGCTTGCCCGTCGAATCCGGCTGCTGATTGCGCGGAGGAGGACAAAGTTCGTCGCGAGTCACCGTCTTGTGGCCACGGTCTGGGGAGCCACTTTTGGCCGCATGCGAGGCACTCGGCAAAAGTTGGGTACCGCCGAGACACTAGCGTCGGACGCACTCTTTCTCGCGGGGCGCACCTGACAATGCTGAGCCCAGCTACGGATACGATG
>JAYVRP010000710.1:0-4851 GCA_043776215.1 Rhodoferax sp.
CCCTGACATGACCAAATTTGTCTTCGTCACCGGCGGTGTCGTGTCCTCCCTTGGCAAGGGAATCGCCTCAGCCTCCCTCGCTGCGATTCTGGAATCGCGAGGCCTGACGGTCACCCTCATCAAGCTCGACCCCTACCTCAACGTCGACCCCGGGACCATGTCACCGTTTCAGCATGGCGAGGTTTTCGTGACTGAGGACGGTGCCGAGACCGACCTTGACCTGGGCCACTACGAGCGTTTCATCGAGACGCGGATGCGGCGCAGCAACAACTTCACGACCGGTCAGATTTACAAGAGCGTGCTGGAAAAGGAACGCCGGGGCGACTACCTGGGCAAGACGGTGCAGGTGATCCCGCACGTGACAAACGAGATCCAGGAGTTCGTGAAACGCGGCGCACGTTTCGGAGAACCGGACGCGGTCGATGTCGCCATCGTCGAAATCGGTGGCACGGTGGGCGACATCGAATCTTTGCCGTTCCTGGAGGCGGTGCGCCAGATGAGCCTCAAGCTCGGCCCCAACAACTCTGCGTTCGTGCACCTGAGCTATGTGCCCTGGATTGCGGCGGCCGGAGAGCTCAAGACCAAACCCACGCAGCACACCGCCAAGCAATTGCGCGAAATCGGCATCCAGGCAGACGCTCTGGTGTGCCGCGCGGACCGTCCGATTCCCCAGGAAGAACGCTCCAAGATCTCGCTCTTTTCGAATGTGCCGGAGTGGGGAGTGATTTCCATGTGGGACGTGGACACCATCTACAAGGTCCCACGCATGTTGCACCAGCAGGGCCTGGACGGCCTCATTTGCGACAAGCTGCGTCTGAACACGCCACCGGCCAACCTCAAGCGCTGGGACGACCTCGTCTACGAGACCGAGCATCCCACGACCGAGGTCAACATCGCCATGGTTGGCAAGTATGTGGACTTGAGCGACAGCTACAAGTCGCTCAACGAAGCACTCAAACATGCCGGCATGAAGAACCATGCCCGTGTCAAGGTCGACTACGTGGATTCCGAAACCATCACCGCGGACACCGTGGCGCAACTGGCAAGGTTTGATGCCGTACTGGTACCCGGCGGTTTCGGCAAACGTGGCATTGAGGGCAAGATCGCAGCCGCCCGATTTGCGCGCGAAAACAAGGTGCCCTACCTGGGCATCTGCCTTGGCATGCAGGTGGCCACGATCGAGTTTGCGCGCAATGTGGCACAACTCGATGGCGCCAACAGCACCGAATTCGATCCACAGACCCCGCACCCCGTGATCGCCCTGATCACCGAATGGAAAGACGCCGACGGCACCATCAAGAGCCGCAACGCGCACTCCGACCTGGGCGGGACGATGCGACTGGGCGCACAAAGCTCCGACGTGGTGCGCGGAACGCTGGCGCACACGATCTACGGCGATGTGGTGACCGAACGTCACCGCCACCGCTACGAAGCCAATGTCCATTACCTGGACAGGTTGCGCAAGGCCGGGCTCGTGATCTCCGCGTTGACACAGCGCGAGCAGTTGACCGAGATCGTCGAGTTGCCGCACGACGTGCATCCCTGGTTCGTCGGCGTGCAGTTTCACCCGGAATTCACGTCCACCCCCTGGAACGGGCACCCGCTGTTTAATGCTTTCATCAAGGCCGCACTCGACCATCAGCAACAGGGACGCAGCTTGAAGGCCGTTGCATGACTGCAGCGCTGGAGGTGTCCGCATGAAACTGTGTGGTTTCCACGCCGGCCTGGGGCATCCGTTTTTCCTGATCGCAGGCCCCTGTGTGATCGAATCCGAGCAATTGCAGATGGACACAGCAGGAGAGCTGCGCGACATCACCGGCACGCTGGGAATTCCTTTCATTTTCAAGAGTAGCTTCGACAAGGCCAACCGCTCCAGCGGCAACAGCTTCCGCGGCCCGGGCCTCGACAAGGGCCTTGAGATCCTCGCCAAGGTCAAGCGCGAACTGGGTGTCCCGGTACTGACCGACGTCCACTCGGAAGACCAGATCGCCCTCGTGGCTGCGGTCGTCGATGTGTTGCAGACACCCGCTTTCCTGTGCCGCCAGACGGACTTCATTCGCGCGGTGGCGCAGTCGGGCAAACCCGTCAACATCAAAAAGGGGCAGTTCCTCGCACCCGGTGACATGAAAAACGTCATCGACAAGGCGCGTGTTGCGGCACTGGAGTTGGGGCTGGAACCCGACAACTTCATGGCGTGCGAACGCGGCGCGAGTTTTGGCTACAACAACCTGGTGAGCGACATGCGTGCGCTGGCCATCATGCGTGATACCGGCGCGCCTGTCGTGTTCGACGCCACCCACTCCGTGCAGTTGCCCGGTGCCCAGGGCACCAGCAGCGGCGGCCAGCGCGAGATGGTGCCGGTACTGGCGCGGGCTGCCGTGGCCGCGGGGGTGTCGGGCATCTTCATGGAAACCCATCCGGATCCGGCGCACGCCCTGAGTGACGGCCCCAACGCCGTGCCCCTGCAACACATGAAGGCTCTGCTGGAGTCCTTGCTCGAACTGGACCATGTGACCAAGAAACACGGTTTTCTGGAGTTGGCCTTCGCTGGCTCCTTCTGACCTATTGCCCTTCGCCCAACGTGACCAGCGCCTCTATCATCGCCAACGTGACAGTCACCGACCCGGTGCAACACCAACGGATCCCCGGAATACGCCCGGGCCCGCGCCGCACGCCAAGGAGCGGCCGTGATGCGCAGGCTCCTGGTGGAAGATGTTTGATTGATGCTTTTTTCTGAAAGATCCCCATGAGTGCAATTGTTGATATCGTCGGCCGTGAAATCCTGGATTCGCGCGGCAACCCCACCGTCGAATGCGACGTGTTGCTGGAGAGCGGCACCATGGGCCGTGCGGCCGTCCCGTCCGGCGCGTCCACCGGATCGCGCGAAGCCATCGAATTGCGTGATGGTGACAAGAGCCGCTACCTTGGCAAAGGGGTGTTGAAGGCCGTGGAGTTCATCAACACCGAAATCTCCGAAGCGGTAATGGGCCTGGACGCCTCGGAACAGGCCTTCCTGGACAAGACACTGATCGACCTTGACGGCACCGAAAACAAATCGCGCCTGGGTGCCAACGCGATGCTCGCGGTATCGATGGCCGTGGCGCGGGCTGCGGCAGAGGAATCCGGCCTGCCCTTGTACCGCTACTTCGGCGGCATGGGTGGCATGCAGCTGCCGGTGCCAATGATGAATGTCATCAACGGCGGCGCACATGCCAACAACAACCTGGACCTGCAGGAGTTCATGATCATCCCGGTAGGGGCACCAAACTTTCGTGAAGCACTGCGTTACGGCGCCGAAGTCTTCCACGCACTGAAGAAAATTCTGCACGACAAGGGCATCAGTGTGGCGGTCGGCGACGAAGGCGGGTTTGCGCCGAATGTCCCCAACCACGAGGCGGCGATCCTGATGATCCTGGAAGCCATCGACAAGGCTGGCTTCGTCGCCGGCGACCAGATTGCGCTGGGTCTGGACTGCGCAGCGTCGGAGTTCTACACCGATGGCAAATACGTGCTGGGCGGAGAAGGTCTGTCATTGACGGCCGAAGCCTGGACGGACATGCTCGCGACCTGGGTCGACAAATACCCCATCATCAGCATCGAGGACGGCATGGCGGAGGGCGACTGGGATGGCTGGAAAATCCTGACCGACCGCCTGGGCAAGAAAGTGCAGATTGTGGGCGACGACCTGTTCGTCACCAACACCAAGATCCTGCAGGAAGGGATCAAGAAAGGCATTGCCAACTCGATCCTGATCAAGATCAACCAGATCGGCACACTGACGGAGACTTTCGCAGCCATCGAAATGGCCAAGCGCGCCGGTTACACGGCTGTCATCAGCCACCGATCGGGCGAGACCGAAGACTCGACCATTGCCGACATCGCGGTGGGCACCAATGCCGGACAGATCAAGACCGGCTCCCTCAGCCGCTCCGACCGCATGGCGAAATACAACCAGCTACTGCGCATCGAGGAAGATCTGGGCGACGTGGCCACCTACCCCGGCAAGGCCGCCTTCTACCACCTGCGCTGACAAAAGCGGCTCGCGCGGCCTGAGCACCACCACCTCCAACCGTTGTGCGCAATCGTCTCATTCCACTGGCCCTGATCGCCCTGCTGGCGATCCTGCATGGGCAGCTGTGGGTGGGCCGTGGCAGCATTGCCAACGTGTCGGCCATGACGCAGCAGATCGCGACACAAAAGGAGCAGAACGAGCGCGCGCGGCAAGCCAACGAACGTTTGTCGGCCGAGGTGCGCGACCTCAAGGAAGGAATGGAGATGGTGGAGGAAAAGGCGCGGTTCGAGTTGGGCATGGTCAAGCCCAACGAGATCCTGGTGCAGATCACCAAGTGATCCGCCCCGGCGCTGCCCGCTTTAACGTGAAATAGCTTTCATGATGCGGGGTGAAGCGTGGGCATCATGGAAGTTAGTGTGGGGTCGAGCTGCCTTGCGGGCGCACGCTGGGGGATTGAAACAACTGGGTCGTATCGATCGGGTCGAATCGGTACTCGACACCACAGAACTCGCACACCACTTCGATATCGCCGCGCTCGGCGGTGATGCTGTCGGCCTCCGGCCTGCCCAGCGACACAATCATGGCGCTGACCTTCTCCCTGCTGCAAGTGCAGGCGAACCGGGGTCCCGTGTCTCCGGCGAGGGGCTCGAACCGCGTCAGCGCCTCCTCCCAGAAAAGCCGCCGCAAGATCGTGTCCACATCCAGCCCCAGCAGTTCGTCGGCCTTCAGACTGGAGGCCAGCATGGCGATGCGCCGGTAGTCCTCGTTCACGCCGATCACATCCTCATCGGCGGCACTGCGCCGCCCGCCGGACAGGTTGCCACTGCCTTGGCCGGGCA
>JAYVRP010000711.1:0-1529 GCA_043776215.1 Rhodoferax sp.
TCGGGCTGGTGACGTTGATCTCGGTCACATGGTCGCCGATGACGTCCACACCCACCAGCAGCAATCCGCGTGCCGCCAGCACCGGGCCGAGCGCTTCGCCGATCTCACGATCCCGCTCCGACAACGCCTGCGCCACACCTTTGCCACCCACCGCCAAGTTGCCGCGTACTTCGCCGTCTTGCGGGATACGTGCCAGGCAATAGGGTACCGGCTTGCCGCCGATCACCAGCACGCGTTTGTCCCCCTGGGCGATCGCCGGAAGAAACCTCTGCACCATGACCGACTGCGCACCATCGCGGTTCAGCGTCTCGGTGATGGCGCCCAGGTTGAGCCCGTCCTCGCGCACCCGAAAGATGCCCGACCCGCCCATGCCGTCGAGCGGCTTGAGGATGATGTCCCGGTGTTCGGCATGGAAGGCCCTGATGTCGGCGGCGCTGCGTGTGACCAGCGTGGGGCCGCAGAACTGAGCGAACTCCATGATCGCGAGCTTCTCGGGGTGGTCTCGCAGGGCCCGGGGTTTGTTGAAGACGCGGGCGCCTTCGCGTTCGGCCTGCTCCAGCAGGTGCGTGGCGTAGAAAAACTCGGAGTCAAACGGCGGGTCCTTGCGCATCACGACGGCGGTGAAATCCTTCAGCGCACGCCGTTGGCCCGCCCCGTCAGACACCTCGAACCAGGGGCCGGGGCCGGTCGTGAGTGTGATGTCGCGCACGGCCGCATGGACAACCGCGCCCTTGGCCCAGGCGATGTCCGCAGGCTCGCAGGCAGACAGGCGGTGACCGCGCCTTTGCAGCTCGCGCATCATGGCAAAGGTGGTGTCCTTGTGGATCTTGAAAGACTCCAGCGGATCGGCGACAAAAAGGATGTGCATAGGGGAGGGGAGCCCGCAGCGGCTCAAGGAAGGGGGCGCCTGTATTGTTGCACTGCAATCGCAATGGCTCCGGCCAGCACCCCCCAGAACGCCGATCCGATGCCGGCGATGGCCACGCCACTGAGCGTGACCAGGAAGGTGATCGCGGCGGCCTCCCGCTGCGGCTCGTCCTGCAGGGCCACGGCCAGGGCGTTGCCAATGGTGCCCAGCAGGGCCAGGCCGGCAATCGCGGCCACGAGTTCTTTCGGGAAAGTTGTCAACACACCCGTGACGGTGGCGCCAAAGATCCCGAGCACCACGTAGATTGCCCCGCAGGACATGGCCGCCGTATACCGCTTGCGCGGATTCTCATCCGCCTCGCGACCCATGCAGATGGCTGCGGTAATAGCACTCAGGTTCAGTGCAAAAGCCCCGAATGGCGCCAGCACCAGGGTGGCCAGGCCGGTCAGCGTGATGATGCGTGAGATCGGTATTCCCTGGGAGCCACCATACCCCGCAGCCTTGATCGCGGCCACGCCAGGCAGGTTCTGCGACGCCATGGTGACCACGAACAGCGGCAGCGCCAGGCTGACCAGCGCGCTCCAGCCAAACCGCGGGGCAGTGAACACCGGCATGGCCAGGTCCAGCCGGACACCCTCCAGGCTGAGACGGCCTTGCAGGG
>JAYVRP010000712.1:0-4839 GCA_043776215.1 Rhodoferax sp.
AGCACCAGAAAGGCCAACATCGCCATCTGTGTGGCGGGATCCTGGGCCATCTCGATCGTCGGCATCTGACCAGCCAGGTAACGAGTGGCGAAATTACCACTGTCGAACACGGCAGTGATGCCCATGATGACCCAGAAACCGCTGCCATACAACACGCCCAGCAACAGCATGGCCCGAAGTTGCTGGCGACCCGCCCGAAACGCGCTGATGAAAACCACCGGCATCGGAAACTTGCCGGTGGCAGCCTCCTTGCTGGCTGCCATCAGCCCCAATGTGCAGGCGGGAAGCAGGGCCAGCGCCAGCGACATGCCCACGACCGGGATGCTCCCCGCCACGGACATGACGGCCAGGAACATGAAGAACAACCCCGACAGTGCCAACGGTTGGCGCAGAAAGGTGCGCATGCCCAGTTTCACCCAGGTCAGGCCCATGCGCGCCGGTACGAGCTGGAGTTTCATGGCAGGCCCGGGGTCGCGACGCGCTGGCGCAGCACGCGCTCAAAATGGGTGGGGTCGTGCGCTTTGAGCATCGATGCTTCACGCGGCAGGTGCAGGTCCCAAAGTCTGGAAATCCAGAACCGCAGGGCGCCGGCGCGCAGCATGGCGGGCAGCAGTTGGCGCTCGGCTGCGGTCAGGGCGCGCACCTGGGCATAGGCATCCAGGAAGGCCCGGTGCCGCTGCACGTCGCAGGCGCCCGTTGCCAGGTCCACACACCAGTCGTTCAGGCTGACCGAGATGTCGAACAACCAGGTGTCCACGCCGGCAAAGTAGAAGTCGAAGAACCCGCTCAAGGTCGGAACGGTGGGGGGGGATGGCGCGTCTTTTTGCATTTCAAATAGCACGTTGTCGCGGAAAAGGTCGGCGTGTACAGGCCCGCGTGGCAATGCCCTATAGGCCGGACTGACCGCAATGTGGTTCTGGTAGGCCAGTTCGCTTTGAAGCAGCGCGGCCTGCGCTGGCTCCAGGAACGGTACGATGACCGGCACCGTGGCATTCCACCATGGCAGGCCGCGCAGGTTGGGTTGCTCCAGTGGAAAGTCGGCACCCGCGAGATGCATGCGTGCCAGCATCGCACCCACCGCAGCGCAATGGGCATTGGTAGGCGCAAGCGCACTGTTGCCTGGCAGCCGGTTGACGACCGTTGCGGGCTTGTCGCGCAGCGTGTGCAGGTAGACGCCTGCCTTGTCCTGCGCCGGGTCGGGCACCGGTATGCCGCGTTGCGCCAGGTGCTTCATCAGTGCGAGGTAGAACGGCAACTGCTCGAAACGCAGGCGTTCGAACAGCGTCAGGACATATTCGCCGCAGTCGGTTGTGACGAAATAGTTGGTGTTTTCGATTCCGCCGGCGCAGCCTTGCATGTCACGAAGCGTGCCGAGGTCCAGGCGGCTGGTCAGTTTGCTGGCTTCGTCAATCGAGACCTCGGTATACACCGCCATGAGTCTGGGTTCCAGCGCTCAGAAGGCCAGAATCTTCCAGACGCGCGTCCCGCCGGCGGCCGCAGCTCCGTTGGCCTCGCTGCTGGGGGGAATGCGGTTCACGCTGGACGGCAGGACATCGTACGAGGGCATGTTGCCCTTGGGGGAGACCGTGATCGACTGGGTCTCGCCGCCCACCCGCACTTCGTCGATCAGGGAGCCCGCATCTTCCAGGCGGATACGCTCGATTTTTTTCTGCACGCGGCCGTCGGGTTGCGCTGCCGTCCCGGCGATGGCAGCAGTATTGCCGGAAGACGGAACCTGCGCCAGGCAAACCCCCGCGCCCGAGATGCAAAATGCCGCCAACAGAAAGGCAGGAAAAGGTGTCTTGGTCATGACTTCATTGTAGAACCACGGCCTGCCGCGAAGCACAGGCAAAATGCGGGCATGAGCGACACCACACCACTTCCTGGGTTGCCGGAGCCCGCCCCCCGCCGCACCCTGCTGCTGGTGGACGGTTCCAGCTACCTGTACCGCGCCTACCACGCCATGCCCGATCTGCGCGCGGTTCCCGGGGATCCGGCGAGTGCCGCGACGGGCGCGATTCGCGGCATGATCAACATGATGCAAAGCCTGCGCAAGGAGATCCGGTCCGATTACGCGGCTTGCGTCTTCGATGCGCGCGGCCCGACGTTCCGGGACGCCATCTATGACAAATACAAGGCCCAACGCTCCCCGATGCCGGATGACTTGCGCGCCCAGATCCCTCCGATCCACGAGGTGGTCAGGCTGATGGGATGGCCGGTGCTGGATGTGCCGGGCGTGGAGGCCGACGACGTCATCGGCACACTGGCAGTCACGGCTGCGGCGCATGGTGTGGAGGTGCTTGTGTCGAGTGGCGACAAAGACCTGGCGCAACTCGTGAACGAACACATCACGATCGTGGACACCATGAACGGGCGGCGCCGGGACCTGGCCGGTGTCGAGGCCGAGTTTGGTGTGCCGGCCCGGCTGATGGTGGATTTTCAGAGCCTGGTGGGGGACGTGGTGGACAACGTGCCCGGCGTGGAGAAGGTCGGGCCCAAGACGGCGGCCAAGTGGCTGCAGGAGTACGGGTCGCTGGACAACATCGTGGCGCACGCCGCCGACATCAAGGGCGTGGTGGGTGAAAACCTGCGCAAGGCCCTCGGGTGGTTGCCGACCGCTCGCGCACTGCTGACGGTCAAGACCGACTGCGATCTGACCGGATGGGTGGCGGGCCTGCCGGATCTGGAGGCCATCCGGTTGAGTACGCAGGACGCGCCGGCCCTGAAGGACTTCTACGAGCGTTACGGATTCAAGGGGCTGGCGCGGGCGGCGGCTGCAGTGATTGAACCAACGTCTGCTGCAGGAGCGTCGGCTGTCGGTCTCCATGAGACGGGCAACCTGTTCGGCGATCCGGCCGGTACCGGACCCGCGCCTGCGGCCACAGGGAGTTCACGCACAGGTGCTCTGGCCTACGACACCGTCCTCACTTGGGAGCAGTTCGACCGGTGGCTGGAACGTCTCGCGGCGGCCGAGCTGGCGGCAATCGATACCGAGACCACCTCGCTCGACGAAATGCGGGCCGAAATTGTCGGTGTGAGTTTCAGTGTGCGCCCGGGCGAGGCGGCCTACGTGCCGCTTGCGCACAACTACCCGGGCGTACCGGAACAGTTGCCGCGCGACGCCGTGCTGGCCCGGCTCAAACCCTGGCTGGAAGACCCGCAACGCGGCAAACTCGGGCAACACATCAAATACGACCGGCACGTATTTGCCAATCACGGCATCGAGGTGCAGGGCTATGTCCACGACACGATGCTGCAGAGTTATGTGCTGGAAGTGCACAAACCGCATGGGCTGGCCAGTCTGGCCGAGCGCCATCTCGGGCGCAGCGGCATTCAATACGAAGACCTCTGCGGCAAGGGTGTTCACCAGATCACGTTCGACCAGGTCGACATCACCAAGGCCGCCGAGTACTCTTGCGAGGATTCCGACCAGACGCTGGATGTGCATCTCGCCCTGTGGCCGCAGCTACAGGCCAACGAGCGCCTGTTGTTTATCTACCGGCTCGAGATCGAGAGCAGCGAGGCCTTGTACCGGATCGAACGCAACGGCGTGCTGATCGATGCCGCCACGCTGGCCGCGCAAAGCCACGACCTGGGCCAACGCATCATGCAGCTGGAGGGCGAGGCCCATGCGCTTGCGGGGCAGCCGTTCAACCTGGGCAGCCCGAAACAGATCGGCGAAATCTTCTTCGGCAAACTGGGTCTGCCGGTGGTCAAGAAGACCGCCACGGGTGCTCCCAGCACGGACGAAGAGGTGCTGGAAAAGCTGGCGGAGGATTTCCCGCTGCCGGCCAAGATACTGGAGCATCGCGGCCTGGCCAAGCTCAAGGGAACCTATACCGACAAGCTGGCCCAGCTGGCGTTGCCCCGCACCGGACGGGTGCACACCCACTACGCCCAGGCGGTGGCTGTCACCGGACGCCTCAGCAGCAACGACCCCAATCTGCAGAACATCCCGATCCGCACTCCGGAAGGGCGGCGGGTGCGGGAGGCGTTTGTAGCGCCTCGCGGGAGCATGATCGCCAGCGCCGACTACAGCCAGATCGAACTGCGCATCATGGCCCACATCAGTGCCGACGAGGCCTTGTTGCGGGCGTTCACCGATGGCATGGACGTGCACCGCGCCACGGCAGGCGAGGTGTTCGGCATCGCGCCAGACCAGGTCAGCAGCGAACAGCGGCGCTACGCCAAGGTGATCAACTTCGGCCTGATCTACGGCATGAGTGCCTACGGGTTGGCGCGCAGCCTGTCGATCGACAACACCGCTGCCAAGAACTACATCGAGCGCTATTTTCAGCGTTATCCCGGCGTCAAACGCTACATGGATGAAACCCGTGAACGCGCCCGGGAAATGGGCTACGTCGAGACCGTGTTCGGCCGGCGCCTGTACCTGCCCGAGATTCGTTCGCCGAACGGGCCGCGCCGCAGTGGTGCCGAGCGCCAGGCGATCAACGCTCCCATGCAGGGGACGGCGGCCGACCTGATCAAGCTCAGCATGGTCCAGGTGCAGAAGGTGCTGGATGACGAGCACCGTGGCGCCAGGATGATCATGCAGGTGCACGACGAGCTGGTGTTCGAGGTGCCGCTGGCCGAGGTGGATTGGCTGCGTGTCGAAGTGCCGCGCATCATGGCAGCCGTGGCCCAGTTGAAAGTGCCGCTGCTGGCCGAGGTGGGCATAGGCGCCAACTGGGACCAGGCCCATTGACCAGTTGGCGCCGGGTGATGGTCAGGTCAGTGCGCCGGCAGTGGAGCGTGGCGCATCCTTGTCGATTTCCCAGTCTGCCTGCCCGGCCACCACATACCGGGCGCGGCCCTCCATCTTGGCCCTGTACATCGCTG
>JAYVRP010000713.1:0-1525 GCA_043776215.1 Rhodoferax sp.
GACGTCGCCCGCCAGTTGTCCGCAAGCGGCGTCGATGTCGTCTCCGCGCGTCTTGCGCACAGTCGCAACGAATCCGGCATCGGTCAAAGCCCGGGCAAAAGCAGCGATACGGTCCTTCGGTGAGCCAAACAGGCCGGAAGCCGGAAAGGAGTTGAAAGGAATGAGATTGAACTTGCACCAGATTCGTCCGCCACCGAAGCGACGCACCAAGTCAACCAAGGCTGCGGCATGGGACAACTGATCATTGACGCCATCGAGCATGCAGTATTCAAATGTGATGAAGTCCCGCGGAGCGACATCGAGGTAGGACACGCAGGCCTGCATCAGCTCGTCGAGGGGGTACTTACGGTTCAGCGGCACCAGGTGGTCACGCAAGACATCGGTGGGAGCATGCAAGGACACCGCAAGAGCGACGGGACAATCCTGGCCGAGCCGCTCCATCATGGGCACGACGCCAGAGGTAGACACTGTCAGCCTGCGCCTTGAGAGACCGTACCCGTGGTCATCGAGCATGGTCCGAAGGGCCGGCTTGAGCGCCGAATAGTTCTGCAAAGGCTCGCCCATCCCCATCATCACGATGTTGGAAATGACCCTGTCGGCGCGCGATAGATGCCTGCGAAGAAAGTGCTCGGCAAACCACAGTTGCGCCACGATTTCGCCAGTCGTCAGGTTGCGGCTGAAGCCTTGATGCCCGGTGGAGCAAAACCTGCAACCGACGGCGCAACCCGCCTGCGAAGAAATACACAGGGTGCCCCGATCGTCTTCGGGAATGAACACGGCCTCGACAGCATCACCGCGGCCTACGTCGAAGAGCCACTTGATCGTCCCATCCGCCGAGCGGTGCTCAGTCGTGACGCTCAGACCCTGAACACATGCGGTCGTCTTGAGCTTTTCGCGCAAAGACTTGGCGAGATCCGTCATGTCATCGAAGTTCGAGGCGCCCTTTTGGTGGATCCAGCGAAACAGCTGGGTCGCGCGGAACCGCTTTTCACCGAGCTGGTCGCAAAAAACGGCCAAGCCCTCGAGGTCGTAGTCGAGAAGGTTGGCCAGCATTGGAAGGGTTAACGCGAGTAGATCCCCATGGCGGGGAAAAAGAATGCAATTTCCGCTGCAGCGGTATCGGGTGCATCAGATCCGTGGACGGCATTGGCGTCGATACTGTCCGCGAAGTCTGCACGGATGGACCCTGGTGCCGCCTTCTTGGGGTCGGTCGCGCCCATCAGGTCGCGGTTCTTCAGAACAGCATTTTCTCCCTCCAGGGCCTGGATCATGACCGGGCCGGACACCATGAAGGTCACCAGATCATTGAAAAATGGACGTCCCTTGTGAACTCCATAAAAGGCTTCTGCCTCAGCGCGCGACAGCTGTGCCATGCGTGCCGCGATGATTTTCAGGCCTGCCGCCTCGAAGCGAGCGTAGATCTGGCCGATGACGTTTTTTGCCACGGCGTCGGGCTTGATGATGGAGAGTGTGCGTTCAATGGACATAACGATTTCCTGAGCTGTTGATCTTGGTATTTGCCCAC
>JAYVRP010000714.1:0-4837 GCA_043776215.1 Rhodoferax sp.
CGAGCAGGGCTACAAGGGTTTCGAGATGACCCAGTGGTACGGGCTGCTGGCACCGAGCAAGTGGCCCCGCGCCCACATCGCCCGGCTGGAGGCGGAAGCTATCCGGGCCACCCGCGGCAACGCGGTCAAAGACAAACTGGCAGCCGACACCGCACTGGCCGTGGGCAACAGCGGCGCCGAGTTTGATGCCTTCATCCACGCCGAACAGGCGCGCTGGAAACCGGTGATCGCGCGGGCCCGGATCAAACCCGAAGGCGCCTGAGCCAGCCGTGCACGGACACCGATGCGCCGAACGATCCCCGCCACCCATACCTTGTTGTGTTTCGAGTCGGCCGCACGGCATGAGAGTTACACCCGCGCGGCACAGGAACTCGCACTGACCCAGAGTGCGGTGTCGCGCCAGATCGCCGCGCTCGAAGCTTTCCTCGGCCAGACCTTGTTCCAGCGCACCCGCCACGGTGTGGCACTCACAGAACGTGGTGCCTCCTACGCGAAGCAAGTGCGCCAACGCCTGCACTCTCTGGAGCGCGACACGCTCGAAGCGATGTCCGGCATGGACGAGGGCCGCGCAATCACACTTGCCGCAGTGCCGACCTTCGCCACACGCTGGCTGATTCCGCGACTACCCGCCCTGGCCGCCCTGCACCCGGACATCGTGGTGCACATCGAGACCCGCACCCGGCCCTTTCTCTTTGCCGACACCGGTTTCGACGCGGCCCTGTTCGCAGGGTCACCCGAGCAGGTCGCCAACTGGGCTGGCACCCGCTGCATCCACCTGCTGGACGAAGTGTTGGTGCCGGTGGGTGCGCCATCCCTGCTACGTTCCCGCCGCGCGCTCGCGCCCCAGGATCTCGCCGACTTGCCGCTGCTTCAGCAAAGCACTCGGCCGCTGGCGTGGCAGCATTGGTTTGACGCCGCCGGGGTCACGGCGCCCCTGGCGTTGGCGGGGCCGCGCTACGAGCTCTTCTCGATGACCGCCGCCGCCGCAAACGGTATGGGTTTCGCCCTCGTGCCATGCCTGCTGGTCGACGCCGAGCTTGCCAGCGGTACGCTGGTGGTGGCCTGCCCACGCTTGCTGCACGGCGAGCGCTCGTATTACCTGGTGCTGCCGGAACGTGCGCAAGCCACGCAGGCCCTGGACCACTTTTGCCACTGGCTCCAGACCACCGCCCGTGGCGAGGCCGGACCACGCGACTGACAGGCGTCATCGCCCACGGCCACGCACCAGGTGCGCTACCGCGATTCGCAACGACGATAATCGGGCACACTCGCCATTACACGGAGATGCCATGGCAACCAGCGGAAAGAAGCCGGAGGTTGGATTCCCTCCCTTGGCCTGGGAAGAGGTAGACCAGGCAACACGCCCGATGCCGTTACACGAGTTGCCGCGCCAGGCCGGAATCGATGCCGCCATGGCGGTGGTCGCCAGGCACCATGAACGCATCGCCAAGGCGATCAAGATATTCTGGGGTTCGCGCGACTGCGTCGAGTACCTCCAGAAACTCGTGATGAGCGGTGGCGACGGTTTGGGCCATTCGCGTGTGGGGTTCAAACCCGAAGTCGTCTCGGCTCTGATGAGCCTGATCAGCCTGCACCGCGTGGACGAATGACCGAAACGGCGGGCTGCCCTCGTTCGACTGGGCAGGCGGCTTCGACAGGCTCTGCCCGAACGGATCTGAAGTCGACACGGGTCCCCAATGGCCGTTCGCCCTGAGCTTGTCGAAGGGTCTCGCGCGGCTTCGACAGGCTCCCTTCGACATGCTCAGGGCAGGCGGCTTCGACAGGCTCCCTTCGACAAGCTCAGGGCAGGCGGCTTCGACAGGCTCAGCCCGAACGGATCCGGGTGCAACACGGAACCCGGAGGCCGTTCGCCCTGAGCTTGTCGAAGGGTCTCGCGCGGCTTCCACAGGCCCCCAGCCCGAGCAGAGTTTTATCGACCCACGCAGTTTCGCGTCACCGTGCCCGCGGCGGATCCTTGACGTCCTTGTGTTCCTGGAACTCCACGTTGTAGAGCTCGCCGCCCACACGCTCCACCTTGCGCACATACACGCTTTGCACGATGTCGCGCGTGTTGGCGTCGATGTAGATCTGCCCGCGCGGGCTCTCGAAAATCTGGCCCTTCATGGCCGCGAGCAGCGCGTCGCCGCCCCCCTTGCCACCGGTTTTTCGCAGCGCCTCGTAGATCACGCGCATGCCATCGTAAGCAAACACGGCGACCGCATTGGGCCGCAGGTTGTTGTTGGCCTTCTTGAATTCTTCGACGAACTTCTTGTTGAGTGCTGACGGGTGCGCTGTCGAGTAGGGGTAGGAGGTGACAATGCCCAGCGCGGCGTCGCCCATGCCGTTCAGGATGTCGTCATCCACGACATCCCCTGTGCCGATCAGGCGGATGCCCGCCTTGTCCATGCCGCGCTCGATGAACTGCTTCATGACCTGGCTGCCAATGCCCGAGGGCACGAAGACGAACAGCGCGTCCGGCGACAGGTCACGCACCTTTTGCAGGAACGGGGCAAAGTCGGGGTTGCGCACCGGTACCCGCAGGGAGTCGAGTATTTGCCCGCCGTTGAGCAGAAAGCGATCCTTGAAGGTGCGTTCGGCATCCAGCCCCGGGCCGTAATCCGACACCAGGGTCACCACCTTGCGGATGCCGTTCTTGGGTGCCCAGTCGGCAATACCGAGGGTGATCTGTGGCAGCGTCATGGACACACGCACCATGTACGGTGATGCGTCGATGACCGACGAGGTGGCTGCGAGCATGTTCACCATCGGTGTTTTGGATTGCGTCGCGATCGGGCCCGTGGCCAGGGCCAGGGGTGTCAAGCCGAAGCCGGCCAGAACGTCCACCTTGTCGTTGACCACCATCTCCTGTGCCAGACGCTTGGTCATGTCGGGCGTGCCGGTATCGTCTTTCAGGATCAGCTCGATGGTGCGCCCGGAAACACTCGTGCCGTGCAGCTTCATGTACAGGCGGGCTGCCGCCTCGAACTGTTTGCCGGTCGACGCAAAAGGGCCGGTCATGGGGGCCAGAAAGCCGATCTTGAACGGCGTACCCTGGGCCCGGGCGCCGGGCAGCGCGAGGGCCAGGGGCGCGGCCCCGAGGTACTTGATCACACTGCGTTTTTTCATGCTGGTCTCCGTTGGATGTCGTGGAAAAGCTGGTCCAGGTTGCAATTACAGTTGAAGCGGGTGGGGTCGGTAATCCGTGCGTGCCACATCCGAAAACGGGCACGGCCCTACCGTGGCCCGGACCGTGGTCTGCACGTGCCGCTCAACCGGTGGCTTGGAGGTGCCACCATCAGGCTCGCCCCAGATCACCTCGACCTCCGTGCCCGGAGTACTGAGCGCTTCGTCGACCATCGACAGTGAGATCCAGACCCGTCCATTGGATGTGTACACGGGGTAGGTTGAAATCCCAACCTGGCGGCCGCCCTTCACAATCATGTCGTAGGGAAGTGTCGCATAGTGGGAAGCCGGCATGTCCATGTATTTGGCGCGGCCCTCGGCCAGAAACATGGTGGAAAAGATGCGGATCACATCGTCGCTGTTCCAGGTCAGCGTGACTTTCTTGCGGTGTGGCTGTGTGGCCAGCCGCTCGAGCGCCGAGCGGCCGATGAAATCGTGGTCGAAGCGGGTGAAGCCTCCATAGCCCAGGTCATAGGGTGTCAGGTAATAGTCTTCGATGTTGTCGCTCACCATGCTCCCGCCCAGGGAGGCATTGGCCTCGAACCCGTTGGCCGGCAACCATTCCCGGTAGGCCTTCATCTTGTCGCCGGTGTAGATGGCGGGCATGGGGGAGGGGACCCATCCCGACTCGATCGCGACGGTGGAGTAGGCACGGGCACCACCGAGTCTCAGGCCGAACTCCCGGCCGGCCTCGACCAGGGCGGCACGGATGTCGTCACCGTCTTCCCGCGGCCCCCAGATTTCGAGGCCGGGTGCGCCTGACATTCCGTGTTTCAGGCAGCGGACTGTGCGCCCCGCAATATGGATCTCGCCCATGTTGAAGAATTGGATGTCCGGAATGGGGCCGCCGTGGACCTGTTCCAGGATCTTCCATGCGTTGGGCCCTTGTATCTCGAACCGGTACAAGCGGCGTGGTTTGGTGTTGGCCAGCGAGCGCTCGTCGCGCTCCACCTTCACGTCGTAAGCACCGGTCACGCCATGGAAGTGCACCCAGTTCGAAATCGGCGGACGCCCGATGAGCAGGACTTTGTCATCCTCCAGGGCGAACAGGATGCCGTCGCCGATGACGTAGCCATCGTGGTTGCACGCGACGAACTGCTTGGCCTTGTCGCGCTTGAAACCCTTGAAACTGTTGACACCCAACGCACTGAGAAGACGCACGGTGTCCGGGCCTTCCAGATAGAGGTCGGTCATGTGGTGCGACTGGTCCAGCAACACGGCGGTCTTGCGCCAGGCTTCCTGCTCGTCGCGCCAGTTGGAAAATTCGCCAGCGACCGGAAACACGTAGGGGCCGGTCTGCGAATTGCGCAGCAGAGTCACCGGGTTGCCGGCTTGTTGAATCAGCTGTTCGAGGTTGTTTGCGGCCATGGCGATGTGTTCTTGCGTGTGCGACTGCGGGATTCGGGGTGCCGAAGGCCCGGCATGAACCCGGACCCGGCGCATCTTTTCAAAGGTGGGTGCCTGTGGGTCAGCCAGGCCCTGGGCCTGAGAAACGTCATCATAGCTATTGGCCTTTCCGGAATTCATTACGCCGTTCGGGCTGAGCTTGTCGAAGGGAGCCTGTCGAAGCCGCCTGTCCTGAGCCCTTCGACTCCGCTCAGGACAGGCTTGTCGAAGGGAGCCTGTCGAAGCCCTCGCGAGCCCTTCGACAGGC
>JAYVRP010000715.1:0-1524 GCA_043776215.1 Rhodoferax sp.
GGCAGTGCGCCAACTGCTGTTGGCGCTGCCCGGCGTGACGGACGTGCATGATCTGCATGTCTGGGCGATGGGAACATCCCACGTGGCGCTCACCGCCCACCTGGTGCTGGAGGCGCAATGCGAGGACGCCAGTGCCGTGTTGCGCGAGGCCGACCATGAACTGCAGGAACACTTCCAGATTCGCCACGTCACCTTGCAACTGGAGTCGCCGGCGTACGCGGGTTTGTGCGTGTTGCGGTGTGAGGGCAGATGAAAGGCGTGCCGGCACAGCCGCCGTACGGCCGTGCTGGTACTGACGCCGCTACGCGCGCACTGCCAGCCCGCACGCGTGCAGGCGACGCTCCAGGTACAGGCGCTCGGACCGGTTACGTACCAGTGCCAGTGCGTCGCGATAGGCCGCGCCCGCATCGTCGTGGCGCCCGAGGCGGCGCAGCAGATCGGCGCGGGCGGCGGGGACCAGGTGGTAACCCGCAAGCTCATCGCGCTGTTGCAGTCGCTCGATCCAGTCGAGCCCATGCTGCGGGCCGTGGGCCATGGCAAGCGCAACTGCGGCATTGAGTTCAACCACCGCGCCGGGTTGCTCGCGCAGCAGCCCACCGTAGAGGGCGCAGATCTGTGGCCAATCGGTATCGGCGGCTCGAGCCGCACGGGCGTGCAGGGCCGCGATTGCCGCCTGTACCTGGTAGGGGCCTCGGCGACGTTGCGCCAAGGCGACGTCGAGCACGGCGAGGCCTTCCTGTATTGCGTCTTTCTGCCACAGGCTGCGGTCCTGTTCCTCCAGCGCAACCAGCGCCCCATCTGTGGCGACGCGGGCCGGGCGGCGGGCGTCATGCAGCAGCGTGAGTGCCAGCAGGCCGAGCGCCTCCGGCTCGTCGGGCATCAGTTCTGCCACCAGGCGTGCGAGCCGGATGGCTTCTGCACACAGGTCCGGCCGGACGAGGACATCCGTGTCAGTCGTCGCATAACCTTCGTTGAAGACAAGGTAGACCACACCCAGAACGCTTTGCATCCGCTCGGGCAGCAACTCGCGGGCGGGCACCACATACGGGATTCGGGCGTCCCGTATCTTCTTTTTGACCCGGACCAGGCGCTGCGCAGTGGTGGCCTCAGGCTCCAGAAAGGCGCGCGCGATTTCGCGGGTGGTCAGGCCACACAAAGTGCGCAAGGAGAGCGCCATTTGCGCAGCGGGTGCAATGGCCGGATGGCAACAGGTGAAGACCAGCCGCAAGCGCTCATCCTGTATGCCTGACTGGCTGGCCGCGTCGGGCTCGATCTCCTCCACAGGGGGCGCTGCCACATCCGGCGGCTCGTCGGTGTAGAGCGGGCCGGTGCGGCGCCGGCGCAACAGGTCGATGGCGCGCCGCCGTGCGACCGTGCTCAGCCAGGCCACCGGTGACTGCGGCAGGCCTTGCACCGGCCAGAGTTTGATCGCCTTGACGAACGCGTCCTGCATCGCGTCTTCGGCCAGGTCGAAGTCGCCGCAATGGTGGATCAGGCCGGCCAGCACCCGCGCGCCTTCGGCGC
>JAYVRP010000716.1:0-4835 GCA_043776215.1 Rhodoferax sp.
CATGGCGATGCGCCGGTAGTCCTCGTTCACGCCGATCACATCCTCATCGGCGGCACTGCGCCGCCCGCCGGACAGGTTGCCACTGCCTTGGCCGGGCAAGCGCTGAATCAGCAAGCCCGCAGCCACGGCGTCGTTCGCAGCCAGCACCAGCATGGTGTCGAGTTGCTCGCTTTGCAGCATGTAGTGCTGGACCACGTCACTGAGTTTCTCAAGTTTTTCGCCATGGTCACCGAACAAGGGCACCACACCCTGGTACGGTTGCTGCCCAGGGAAGCGATTCTTCGGGTCCAGGGTGATGGTACAGCGCCCCTTGTTGTGGACGTTGACCATGCTGCTCAGGCTGGCCTGGGCCCCCACTTCACCCATGATCGTGGCGGTCGCGCGCAGCGACAGGTCGGGCTGCACCTCGGCAACCGCCAGCTTGACCGGTCCATCACCGGATATCTGCACCAGCAAGGCACCGTCGAACTTGATGTTGGATTGCATCAGCACGGCCGCCGCCACCAATTCGCCCAGCATGTTCCGCACCGGAAGCGGGTACGCACCCGACTGCGTGTTGGAGGCACGCCGGCGCAGGATCTCGGTCCAGGCGCCGGTCAGGCGAACCAGGATGCCGCGCACCGGCAAGCCGTCGAAGATGAACTTGTGCAACTCAGACATCGACATGTCCGCCGGAACTGGCCTCGGGCCCTTTCACTTGACTGCGCGCGCCCGTGTCAACCGACATCACATTCTCCTGTTGCGGCGATTGTAAAAGCCGGCGTTTTCCGCCAGTTATTGATTTGGCGACGACACCCGGCGAAGCCCGTGCACTATGCTCGGCAACCATGTCGATCCGTCGCCACGCCCTGCACTTGCTCCTGATCCGCGACCCGGATGAAAAGGCGCGAAGCACAATGGAATTCGATGGCGCCGACCAGGTTTTTGGGGTCGACGAACACCTGCAAGAACCCACCGGCCTGCCGGGACGCCCCAAGCGTCCACGGCTGGTGCCGCAGGCGCAACTCGTGCGGCGCGCGGTCGGAACACCGCAGGGCCGGGCCGCCCTCCTGCACTCCTTGGCACACATCGAATGCAACGCCATCAACCTGGCGCTGGATGCCTGCTGGCGGTTCAGTGGCATGCCTGCCCGGTACTATCGCGACTGGATGTCCGTGGCACAGGACGAAGCGCGTCATTTCTGCCTGCTGCGGGACCACCTGGCCAGGCTGGATTGCCGCTATGGCGACTTTCCCGCTCATGACGGTCTGTGGGACATGGTCACGAGGACTCGCGGGGATGTGCTGGCCCGTATGGCCTTGGTCCCCCGCACACTGGAAGCGCGCGGGCTCGACGCGTCACCCGCAGTACGCCAGCGACTGGCCTCGGTCGGCGACCTGGCAGGTGCCGCGATCGTGGATGTGATTCTTCAGGACGAGATCGGCCACGTCGCCATCGGCAATCACTGGTACCGGCACCTGTGCCACGCGCGCGGGCTCGACGCCCTGGCCACTTACGCTGAACTGGCGCTTGCATACGAAGCGCCCGTTCTGCGTGGCCCCTTCAACCTGGCGGCCAGAAAAGCCGCTGGTTTCGACGAGTCTGAACTGTCATACTTGCGCATCCGTGAGCAAGCCATGCTGGCCGGGCACATCAAGGAGACACCCCGAGATGGCTGATTCAAACGGACGCCTGCACGGCGGGGACCGCGTCGCGCTGTCCTTGCAGGCCCACGGCGTGCGCAGCATTTTCACCCTGTGCGGCGGACATATTTCCCCCATACTCACCGCAGCCAGGGAGCGCGGAATCCGCATTGTGGACGTGCGTGACGAATCCACTGCGGTATTTGCCGCTGACGCGACGGCGCGCCTGTCGGGGCTGCCTGGCGTGGCCGCCGTCACGGCCGGCCCGGGCATCAGCAACACCATCACTGCCCTGAAGAACGCCCAGTTGGCGCAGTCGCCGCTCCTGCTCTTTGGTGGCGCGGCCCCCACCGCGTTACAAGGGCGCGGCGCACTGCAGGACATTGACCAGCACCCGTTGGTCGCGCCCCATGTCAAACTTTTCACCAAGATCAGGCGTGTGCGGGACATCGCACCCGCGGTCGACGAAGCCTTTGAAGTCGCGCGCTCGGGCGTGCCGGGCCCTGTGTTCATCGAGTGCCCGGTCGACCTGCTGTACGACGAGGCCTCCATCCGCCAGTGGTACGCCGATGCGGCAGGCAAGGGAAACACACTGCCGGACCATTTGCTGCGCTGGTACCTGCAGCGCCATGTGGCAAAGATGTTCGCCGGCAGCGCTGCCGATCCGTCACCGCGGGTGCGCACTCTCACTGTGCCACAGGCATCGGCATCCAGTTTGCGGGCAGCCGTGGCGGCTCTGGCGGGCGCCCGCAAACCACTGATGGTGATCGGGAGCCAGACACTCGTGCAATCCGCGCAGGCGGTCGCCGTCGCGCAGGCAGTGACCCAACTGGGGATTCCGGTTTATCTGTCCGGCATGGCGCGCGGCTTGCTGGGGCGCGACCACCCCTTGCAGATGCGCCATCAGCGCCGCCAGGCGCTGCGCGAGGCCGACTGCGTGGTGCTGGCGGGTGTGCCCTGTGATTTCCGGCTCGACTATGGGAAACACGTCCGGCGCAGCGCCACATTGGTGGCCGCCAATCGCAGCGCCCGGGACGCACGCCTGAACCGCCGGCCCGATGTGGCGGCCATCGGCGACGCCGGGCAGTTCTTGCAGTCGTTGGCGCAGGCTCTGGGCGCGGGCAAAACACCGGCGGCATGGGGTGGGTGGACCGCCGGGCTGCGTGAACGCGATGCACAACGCGAAGGCGAGATCGACACCCAGGCGCAGGTCCAGGGCGAGTTTGTCAACCCGATTGCCTTGCTGCGCGAAGTTGAAAAAGTGGCTGGCGCGAACGCGCTGCTGGTGGCGGATGGCGGCGACTTCGTGGCGACTTCGGCCTACGTGCTGCGCCCGCGGGCGCCTTTGCGCTGGCTGGATCCGGGCGCCTTTGGAACCCTGGGCGTGGGGGCCGGCTTCGCGCTCGGCGCGGCTGTGTGCGAGCCGCAGTCGGAGGTCTGGATCATTTATGGAGACGGCGCCTGCGGTTTTAGTCTGATGGAGTTCGATACCTTCGTGCGCCACGGTATCCCCGTCATTGCGCTGGTGGGCAACGATGCCGGCTGGACTCAAATTGCACGCGAACAAGTCAAAATGCTCAAGGACGATGTCGGCACAGTGCTGGCGCGTACCGATTACCACCGGGTCGCAGCGGCGCTAGGCGCCGAGGGCATTTGTGTCAAATCGCTGTCCGATGTGCCAGCCACCTTGGCGCAGGCAAGGGCCCTGGCCCATGCCGGAAGACCCGTCCTGATCAACGTCTGGCTGGACAAGACCGAGTTCCGGGACGGCTCCCTTTCGATGTAGTTTCAAACTGAGGTGACACCCATGGCAGAACAGAAGCTGATGTTGGACTTCATCTATGGACACGAATCCGCCCAACCCGACAAGCTCTTCCTGATCCAGCCGCTGGGAGCCGGCAAGGTCGCGGATTACACCTGGGGCCAAACCCTGGGCCAGGCCCGAAGCATGGCGGCACACCTGCAAAGCCGCGGGCTGGGGGCGGGCAGCCATATCGCCATCCTGACCAAGAATTGCGCGCACTTCTTCATGGCCGAGCTGGCCATCTGGATCGCAGGTGGAACCACGGTGTCCATATTCCCGACCGAAGGGCCCGACACGATCCGGTTCGTGCTGGAACACAGCGATGCGCAACTGCTGTTCGTCGGCAAACTCGACGCCTGGGAACATCAGGCGGCGGGCGTGCCCGCCGGCATGCCCTGCATCGCACTTCCGCTGGCACCACCGACCAAACTGGAAAGTTGGGACAGCATCGTCGCGCGGACCGAACCCTTGAGCGGAAAACCGTCGCGCCAGCCCGGCGACCTGGCAATGATCATCTACACCTCGGGCTCGACCGGTACCCCCAAGGGCGTGATGATCAATTTTCAGGCAGTGACCGATGTCGCCCTGGGTTACGTACGCCACATTCGCCAGCAATCCGGAGTGACCGGCGACTGGCGCGTGTTGTCCTATCTGCCCCTGGCCCACTCCTTCGAGCGTGCCGTGATCGAATCGGTGGCCTGGGTGGACGGAGGCGGACAAGTTTTTTTTACCGAGTCGTTGGACACTTTTGTTGCCGATCTCAACCGCGCGCGCCCGACGTTTTTCATTTCAGTGCCCCGCCTGTGGCTCAAGTTCCAGCAGGGAGTGCTGGCCAGGATGCCGGCGAGAAAACTTGATTTCATGCTGGGGCTTCCCATCGTCGGCAAGCTGGTGGGGCGCAAGGTGCTTGCCGGCCTGGGCCTCGACCAGGTCAAACTCGCGGCCAGCGGCAGCGCCCCGATTCCCGCCGAGCTGATCGCCTGGTACCGCAAGCTGGGCTTGATGCTGCTGGAAGGTTACGGCATGACCGAGGACTACACCTATTCGCACAGTTCCACGGTCGATCTGCATGCGCCGGGTTATGTGGGCATCCCATATCCGGGTGTCGAGGTCCGCATCGGCGACGGCAACGAAATCCTGATCAGATCGCCGGGGAAGATGGTGGGTTACTACAAGCGGCCTGACCTGGACGCCGAAAGCTTCACCAGCGATGGATTCTTCCGCACCGGCGACATGGGCGAACGCCGCTCCGATGGCATGCTCAAACTGACGGGTCGGGTCAAGGAGTTGTTCAAGACCGCCAAGGGCAAGTACGTGGCACCGGCGCCCATCGAGAACCGCATCAATGAGCATCCCATGGTGGAGCTGTCGATCGTGTCTGGCGTCGGTCAATCAGCGGCATTCTGCAC
>JAYVRP010000717.1:0-1523 GCA_043776215.1 Rhodoferax sp.
TGGGGGTGATTTTTTCCAGATTTTGTATAGGAAAATAAATCCCACTTGTGGTGGCCGACCACGGCACCGTGCATAGTCTGAGTACTTGATCCAGCCAGACACCAATCGCATGAACACCCCGTTCTCAGCCCATGGAAAACCGGATATCAAGGCGTTGCTGGAAGCAGTCACCAGCAATCCCAACGATCCGACGCTGAGCCACCTGTTGACTGAGCCGCAGTGGAGCGTGCTCAGTGGTTACATGCAACCGTCGGTATTGGCGCCAGGGCAAATTCTGATTTCCCAGGGCGCCGAGGACCGTACCCTGTACTTCGTCGAGTCCGGCATGTTGACCGTGCATTTCGAAGACACCGGCGGAAAGATTCGCCTGGCCGCCGTGGGGGCCGGCTCCGTCGTCGGCGAAGGTGGATTTTTTTCGTATATGGCCCGCAGTGCCACGGTCCAGGCGGGTAGCGCCTGCAAATTGTGGTCCTTGACGCCCATGCGTTTCTCCGAATTGTCCAACCGCCACCCCAATGTGGCCTTGGCCTTGGCGATGGCCTTGGGCGCCATCATGGCCAAACGGGTGGTCAGCAATCGTCGGCGGATTGCGGTAACCTGACGGAGAAGTGGCTGTATCGGGGTCAATGCCCGCTGAAGTCGATCAGGGTAAACAAGGGCAGGCCTGCGGATCGCAGCTTTGTCGACCCTCCCAATTCGGGAAGGTCGACGATCGCAGCACCCTCCATGACTGTCGCCCCCAGTTTTTCGAGCAATTTCTTGCCTGCCATCATTGTTCCGCCGGTTGCGATCAGGTCGTCCATCAGCAACACACGGCTGCCGCGGGCGACCGCATCGGTATGCAGCTCCACGGTGGCACTCCCGTATTCGAGCTCGTAGGTCTCCTCTACCGTGGTAAACGGAAGCTTGCCCTTCTTGCGGATGGGCACAAAACCGACGCTGAGTTCATAGGCCACCACGGAGCCGATGATGAAGCCCCGGGCATCCAGCCCGGCGACGACATCTGGGCGCATGTCGGAATCCATATAGCGATGCACGAACGCATCAATCAGCACGCGAAAGACCTTGGCTTCCTGCAAGAGCGGCGTAATGTCGCGAAACTGAACTCCGGGCGCCGGCCAGTCAGGCACCGTTCGGATATGGTTGCGCAGATATTGGTTGACGCTGAGATTTTGCATGGGGGTCCCTGGACAGACAGGAAGCTCATTGTGCCCGGATCAGCTTTTGCTCGGCAATTGCGAGACTCTCCGGCACGCCCGAAAGTACCAGCGTGTCGCCGTTTTCGAGCTGGGTGTCATCGGTCGGTACCAGCGTCTTGCCGTCTCCGCGCCGCAGGCTGACGACCCGCACGTCGAGCGCGTGCAGCGCCACGTGCCCGAGCTTCCTGCCCACGGACTTCGCACCAAGCGGCAAGGAAAATGACGCCAGTCGCGCGTGATGCATCTCGTCTGCCGTGTCATCGTCAGCGCCGTGGAAGTAGCCGCGCAAGAGGCTGTAGCGCGCGTCGCGTTGCTCCTGGACAA
>JAYVRP010000718.1:0-1522 GCA_043776215.1 Rhodoferax sp.
GCGGTCGGTCTTGGCGACCACCACCAGTACACCGTCACCGACGTCGCGGCGTCCGATCTTCCAGGTGTTCGCTACCCGGTTGGCAAAGGAGGCAATGTCCTCGGGTTGTGTACTGGCCAGCATATACACCACGACCTGGGAGCCCTTTTCGGCCTCCAGGGCGGCTAACTTGCCTGTCAGGGCCCCTACTTGCTGCGGATCCAGCGTTCCGGTCGTGTCGATGACACGCGCGGTCAACGTTGGAATTGCTAACACGTCCTGTGCGTAGGCCGCGGCAGCGGTCAACCACAGAACCAGCACCATGCCGACCGACACGCCCCACGCGGCGACGGTGCGCCGCTGTGCAACCACTGGACTGGCGGTCGCACGGCCGATGTGGTGCCTGGCAAACAAGGCTATTTCTTGGTGAAGTCCACCACCGGTGGCGTTGATATTTGCGCCTCGTTGGCCACGCTGAAAGTCGGCTTGGGCGGGTAGCTGAAGACCATCGCGGTCAGGTTGCTGGGGAAGCTGCGCGCCAGAACGTTGTATTCCTCTACTGTCTTGATGTAGCGGCCACGTGCGACTGCGATGCGGTTTTCGGTCCCCTCGAGTTGGACCCGCAAGTCGGCGAAGCCCTGATTGGCTTTGAGGTTCGGGTATTGCTCAGACACCACCATCAAGCGGCTCAACGCCGTTCCCAACTCGCCCTGTGCAGCCTGGAATTTCTTGAACGCTTCGGGATTGTTCAATGTTTCAGGCGTCACCTGGATGGACGTGGCTTTGGCACGGGCTTCGATCACTCGGGTCAGGGTCTCCTGTTCGAAAGCCGCTTCACCCTTGACCGTCGCCACAATGTTGGGCACCAGGTCCGCCCGGCGCTGGTACTGGTTGAGCACCTCACTCCAGGCCGCCTTGGACTGTTCGTCCAGACGTTGAAAATCGTTGTACCCACAACCCGTCAGGGTCAGCGCCGCGAACATCACCAACAACCAGCGTTTCATGATCACCTCATTGATAGAGCGCCTTGTCGCGCACGATGAAGGTAGCATAGCTGGGATCCATCGTGCCGCATTTCAAGTCCGGCCGACAATCCAGTGCGACCGGTGCGGTCATCGATCCGAGCCGGTGCGTGCCATACGATATTGCCACCATGCCCAAAGTCAAGACCCATGCAGCTATTGTCGGCGGTTCAGCGGACGAAATTGAAGCCGCTTTCTACGAAGCGCTGCAAGCGGGGGACATCGACCGACTGATGGCATGCTGGGCCGACGACGATGAAATCGTCTGTGTCCACCCTGGTGGGCCACGTGTGGTGGGCACTGGAGCGATCCGCGCGACGTTCGATGCCATCTTCGCGAATGGCAGCATCCGGGCGTGGCCGGAGCAGGTGCGCAAGGTGGAAGCCATGGCTAGCGTGGTCCACAACGTGCTGGAACGGGTCGAAGTGATGACCGAGGCGGGTATTACCCAAGCCTATGTGCTGGCCACCAATGACTACCACAAGACCGCGCAGGGCTGGCGTATGGTCGCGCACCATGCC
>JAYVRP010000719.1:0-1521 GCA_043776215.1 Rhodoferax sp.
GTGGTGCTGCGCGTGGGCGAGGTGCAGGTGTTCCGCGGCCTGGGCGGGTGCAAGTTCGAACGCGCCACCGACCGCTGGACGCTGCGCACCGGCAACGCCTGGCACAGCGCCTTCAGCGCCACCTGGGAGCGCGGCCAGGAAGGTCCGACGCTGGCCATCGGCACCTACGTGGACCGCAGCAAGGCGGATTTTCCCTGGGGCAACTGCACGCCCGCGCTGCTGTTGCGGCCCGCGCCGCAGGGCACCACGGGGTTTGCCGCGCCGGTGGAGCTCACGCCCGGGCACTGCGCGTTGTCGATGCTGTTCTCGGACTGGAACCGCAGCGGCCAGGCCGCCTTGCGCGTGAGCAACGACCGCGAGTATTACAAGGGTGGCCAGGAGCAGCTGTGGAAGGTGTCTCCCGGCCAGGCGCCGGTGTTGTATGCCCCCGAGCAGGGCTGGAAACCCCTGCAGATCTGGGGCATGGGCATTGCCAGCCACGATCTCGACGGTGATGGCCGGCCCGAGGTATTCCTGAGCAGCATGTCCGACAACAAGCTGCAGAAACTCGATGGCGACGGGAGCCAACCCGCGTACAGCGACATCGCCTTCAAGCGCGGCGTCACGGCGCACCGCCCCTACGCCGGCGGCGACATTCACCCGTCCACCGCCTGGCATGCGCAGTTTGCCGACGTCAACCACGACGGCCTGACCGACCTGTTCATCGTCAAGGGCAACGTGGCGAGCATGCCCGATTTCGCCACGCTCGACCCCAACAACCTGCTGCTGCAGCAAAGCGATGGCCGTTTTGTGGAGGCCGGGCAGCAGGCCGGCGTGGCCAGTTACCGGCGCGGCCGCGGCGGCATGCTGGTGGACCTCAACGGGGATGGCATGCTCGACATGCTGGTGGTGAACCGCTGGGACAAGGCGCAGCTCTGGCGCAACGTGGGCCTGGGAACCGCCGACAAACCGCTGCCGCTGGGGCCCTGGTTGCAATTGCGCCTGCGCCAAAGTGGCGGCAACCGCGACGCCATTGGTGCCTGGGTCGAGGTGGATCTGGGCGGGCGGATCATCCGCCAGGAGTTGACAGTGGGAGGTGGCCACGCCAGCGGCCATCTGGGCTGGATGCATTTTGGTCTTGGCAGCGCGCAAAAAGTGAAGTTGCGCGTGGCGTGGCCGCACGGTGATTGGGGCCCCTGGCAGGAGGTGGCCGCCAACGGTTTCTATCTGGTGGACCGACAGGCGGGCACCAGCCCATGGAGGGCACCATGACGCGCCGGTCGGCAGGCGGCTGGCGCGCACTGGCCGTCGCAGTGGTGCTGGGTTTTGCCGCGTTGATCGTCCAGGCCCAACCGGCGCCACCCGCGGGTGCCAAACCGGCAAGCGCCTACAGTGCCGGCGTGGTGACGGAATGGTTCAGCCTGGTGCTGCAATTGACGCAGCAGACACCGGGCTTCAGCCCGCCCGTGGCGGCACGCGCGCTGGGTTACCTGGGCCTGACGCTGTACGAGTCGGTGGTGCCGGGCATGCCCGACCACCGCA
>JAYVRP010000720.1:0-1521 GCA_043776215.1 Rhodoferax sp.
GAGCGCGATAAGCCCGGTCTCCATCGTGCGCTGGCGCCACACTGCTGCAAAGGACACGATGGCAACCGACACTCCGATCGGGATCAGCCTCAAAACCCACCAGCGTGCAACCAGCTCTTCTGCGTTTTCTCCGCCCAACGCGAACAAAATCGGGCCCGGCAGCGCGTACAGACCCAGCCCGGCCGTGATGCTCCTTCGGCCCCACCCTGCAAGTTGCAGCGAATACCAGGCCAGCACCATGATGAAGCCCCCTGTTGACAGGTGGTACACAAGGCGCCAGTAGGGCCACACTCCGGTCGGCTGCGCATCAAAAACGAATGTGGTTGTGCGCAGAGCCTATAACAACGCGGCCGGTCCGAATAGACCGTACAGCACTTCTTGCCTGCGGCGCAGCCAGATGCCAATGACCACGATTCCCATGACGCTACCCACCGCAACCGTCACTAGCGCAAGCGTGCGAACAAGAAACAGGCGGCGGTCGAAATGCGGCTGCAAATCCGCTTGGGAACCTACCATGAGTCCAGGCAAGCGGGTGCCACTGGCCCCACGGGCGGGAGCCACGCGCAGGTGCAGTACGTTGACACCCGGTCGCATTGCCGAACCAGGCAAAGGCAGAAGCACCGGACGTTCCCAGCGCACCCGAGTGGTGTCGGTGCTCTCGGTTGCGGCGGCTACTGGTTCCGTGTTCAGCCAGATTCGCCCACCGCCATAAAAATAGGGCAGGTACAGCATCCAGTAGCCGGGCTAGCTTGCAAGGTCCACCTGAAACTCGACCCGGTACCAGACCACATCGCCAACCTGACCATCCGGCACCGAAACGCGCACCCAACGCGGGCCCTGACCTTGCGGAGGCAGCGCGTCGATGCCCGCGTATCAGCATCGCATGTGACGGCTCCTGAGGGCGGGCCGCCAGCGCAACCGATCCGACCAGGACGGCACAGACCAGCACCAGCCGACCCGCCAGGTCACGGCATGCGTCAAAGAAGACCCATTTGCCCGGCTTCATACACGGCCTCACCGCGTGAGTGGACCGCCAGCTTGCTGTAGATCTTCTTGACATGGGTCACAACAGTGTGTGGGGAGATGCCCAGCAGTTCGCCGACCGTATCAAAACTCAGACTCTTGGCAACCAGCCGCAGGATTTCCGTTTCGCGCTCGGTAAGTGGCGACAAAGCCGCTGGCGCAGCCATGGGTGGAGTGTCGATGGCGGCTGGAAGCGGGGGGATGCGGAAGCGCTGCAAAACCCGGCGCGCAATGCTCGGGCTGATCAGCGACCCGCCCGCGCGCACTTCATGCACCGCTGCGGCGATCCGGCTGTTGCTCGCGTCCTTGAGCAGGTAGCCGGTCGCACCGGCCTCAAGACTGTCCATCACATGGCGGTCATCGGCGAACATGGTGACGACAAGCGCGTCACAGGAAGGGTGTTTGAGGGCAGCGTGGCGGATCAGTTCGACGCCATTCATATCCGGCAATCCCAAATCCACCAGCATGACGTCCGGCGTATCGCCGTCCAGCATGGCC
>JAYVRP010000721.1:0-1518 GCA_043776215.1 Rhodoferax sp.
AACCGTTCCCGACAGTTACCCCCTGTCATTGAATGCACTGGTGATGGGCTGCAACCAGAAGACGAGCCGTGATCCGCTGATGAACCTGGGCGAGCCGGAGGTGGCCGCCGCACTGGGCACATTGCAGAAGCTGGATCTGGTGCGTGAATCCAGCGGAGGGCGTACCACCAAATTCAGCCACAACTTCCAGCGCGGCGTGGGTGTCTTCGAGCAGGCCGCCGTCTTGCTGGGAATGCTGATGTTGCGCGGCCCCCAGACGGCCGCGGAACTGCGACTGAATACCGACCGCTGGTACGACTTCGCCGACATTTCGTCGGTCGAAGGGTTCCTGGAGGAATTGCAGGACCGCTCGACCGAAAAGGGCGGCCCGCTGGTGGTCAAGCTGGCGCGCGCGCCAGGGGCCCGCGAGCAGCGTTGGGCGCACCTGTTGTGTGGCCCGGTCGAGGCCTTGGCCCGGCCGGCACACGTCGCCACGAGCAACCAGACTGAACGCATCGAGCGCCTGGAAGCCGAGGTTTCACGACTGAGTCAGACCGTACAGCGCCTGTGCACGGAACTGGGGGTGTCACCCACGGCCGACTGAAGTAGTCGTGCCCACCGTTTTCACACGGCCTGCACCGCAGTCAGGATCCGGATGAAATTGCCACCGATCAGCTGCGCGATTTCCTCCTCCTTCAAGCCCCGCTGGGACAGACCGGCCACGTAGTGCGGCAGGTGGGCATAGGTGTCGAACACCGGCTTGTAGTTGGCGTCCATGTCGGTCCCCAGGCAGACATGGTTGATACCCACGGCGTCAATCAGCTCGAAAGTCCGGTCGACAAAACCCTTCAGGTCGGTGATGCCGATGCCCGCCGGCCAGGCCCCCAGCACACCGCCGCCCTTCTCGGTGATAGCCCGTGCCAGGTACATCGATATGAAGCGCGGGTGCGACAACGCCTGGCTGTGAATATGCACGTGCGAGGCGATCACGGGTTTGGACGACGCACTGATGGCCCCCATGGCCGTGGCAGGCGACGCATGGGCGACATCGACCAGCATGCCGGCCGCATTCATGGCCCGCACCACGGCACTGCCGGCATCACTGAGGCGACCGTGTACGGCGCTGCCGGTGATGATGTCGCCGAGCTCGTTGTTGCGGTAGTGCATGAGCGTGATCGACCGGACCCCGTCCGCATACGCCAGCGCCACGCGCTCCGGGCGACCCTCCAGGAAGTCGCCACCCTCCACCGTCAGCAGCGCGCCCACCTTGCCCGAGGCACGGGCGACTTCGATGTCGGCCGGTTTCAACACCGGATGCACCAGGCCTGCGGCCGCCAGGTCCTGCAAGCGTCCTATCTGGTGCCGATAGCTGGCCCAGGCCTCGCCGGGCTCGAAGGCGCGCACGGCAACGAGGCCCTCGCCCTCCAGCCCCAGGACCTGAAAATCCGAGACGGCCGCAAACGCGGAGGCGCTCAGGCCGCCGGCCTGCATGTCGCGGATCGTGCGCTGCTCGAAGGTGCCCAGCCGCGCATAGACCCA
>JAYVRP010000722.1:0-4805 GCA_043776215.1 Rhodoferax sp.
GTGGTTGGCATGCTGGTGGGCGTCATCATTGCCGCGCAGCTGACCTGGCCGGAGCTCAATTTCGGCATCCCATGGCTCAGCTACGGGCGATTGCGGCCCCTGCACACCAATGCAGTGATATTTGCGTTTGGTGGGTGTGGCTTGTTTGCGTCCGCCTACTACGTGGTTCAACGTACCTGCCAGGTGCGCATCTTCAGTGATGGCTTGGCAAGTTTCACGTTCTGGGGTTGGCAACTGGTGATTCTGGCGGCGGCCATCTCGCTGCCGCTGGGTTATACCCAGGGCAAGGAATATGCCGAGCTGGAGTGGCCGATCGACATCCTGATCACCTTCGTGTGGGTCGCTTTCGCGGTGGTGTTCTTCGGTACCATCGGCACACGCAAGGTGCGCCATATCTACGTGGCGAACTGGTTCTTCGGCGCGTTCATCCTGGCGGTCGCATTGTTGCACCTGGTCAACAGTGCAGCGATACCCGCCGGCCTCATGAAGTCCTATTCGGCTTATGCAGGTGTGCAGGATGCCATGGTGCAGTGGTGGTACGGCCACAACGCCGTAGGCTTCTTCCTCACTGCCGGGTTCCTGGGCATGATGTATTACTTCATCCCCAAGCAGGCTGGCCGGCCGGTCTACAGCTACCGCCTGTCGATCGTGCACTTCTGGGCACTCATATTCACCTACATGTGGGCCGGCCCGCACCACCTGCATTACACGGCTTTGCCGGACTGGACCCAGTCTGTGGGCATGGTGTTCTCGCTGATCCTGCTGGCGCCGAGTTGGGGCGGCATGATCAACGGAATCATGACCTTGTCTGGCGCCTGGCACAAGCTGCGCGATGACCCGATCCTGCGTTTCCTGATTGTGTCCCTGTCCTTCTACGGCATGAGCACCTTCGAAGGCCCGATGATGTCGATCAAGACCGTCAATGCCCTGAGTCACTACACCGACTGGACGGTCGGCCATGTGCACTCCGGCGCCTTGGGCTGGGTCGGTCTGGTCACCATGGGTAGCATGTATTACCTGATCCCGCGCCTGTTCGGTCGCAATCAGATGTACAGCGTCAAAGCCATCGAAATCCATTTCTGGACCGCCACCATCGGTATCGTGATCTACATCGCGGCGATGTGGATCGCCGGTGTCATGCAGGGTTTGATGTGGCGGGCGGTCAATGCTGATGGCACGCTGACCTACACGTTTGTCGAATCGGTCAAGGCGACTTTCCCGTTCTACGTATTGCGACTGCTCGGTGGCCTGCTGTATCTGAGCGGCATGCTGATCATGTTGTGGAACGTCCTGAAGACGGCGACCGCCGGGCAGGCCAGCACGGTCAACATTCCCGCTGTCGCGGCGCACGCATAAGAGGCACACCAACATGGCAAACAATGCTTCATCCTCGGGCTTGTCCCACGACAAGATCGAGACCAACAACTTCCTGATGATCGTGCTGATCCTGCTGGTGCTGCTGGTTGGCGGCCTGGTGGAAATCGTCCCGCTGTTCTTCCAGAAGTCGACCACCGAGCCACTCAAGGGTGTGCAGCCCTACACGGCCCTGCAACAGGCGGGCCGCGATATCTACACCCGTGAAGGCTGCTACAACTGCCATTCGCAGATGATCCGCCCGTTCCGTGCAGAGACCCTGCGGTATGGCCACTACTCGGTGGCAGGTGAGTCGGTGTACGACCATCCGTTCCAGTGGGGCAGCAAGCGCACCGGCCCTGACCTGGCCCGGGTTGGCGGCAAGTACAGCGACGAATGGCACCGCACCCACCTGAACAACCCGCGCGACCTCGTGCCGGAGTCCAACATGCCTGCCTATCCGTGGCTCGAAAAGACGATGGTGGATGCTGCGTCAATGCCCGCACACTTGCGCGCATTGCGTATGGTCGGTGTCCCCTACACCGACGCACAAATTGCGCAGGCGTCGGAAGACGTCAAAGGTAAAACCGAGCTCGAGGCGACGATTGCCTACCTGCAGGTCCTCGGCCTGGCTCTCAAGTAAACCGGAGCAGCAGTCATGGATGTCAATACCCTTCGTTCCGTGACCACGGTGCTCGCCTTCGTGGTCTTCGTGGGCATCGTGTTCTGGGCCTGGTCCAAACGCCGCAATGCCGATTTCGAGCAGGCTGCCAATTTGCCATTCGAGCAAGATTGACAACCCTCCCTTAGGAAAAACAATGAGTGACTTTACAAGCAACTTCTGGTCGGTGTTCGTCTCGGGCGTCACGGTGGTGAGCATCATTGCATGCTTGCTGCTGCTGTGGATGAGTGGCAAGGCCAAAGCCATGACGGCCAGCGACAACACCACCGGTCACGTGTGGGACGGTGACCTGCGCGAGATGAACAACCCGCTGCCTCGCTGGTGGGTGTACATGTTCATCATCACGATCATTTTTGCGCTGGTGTATCTCGTCATGTACCCCGGCCTGGGCTCCTACGCTGGCACGCTCGGTTGGAGCTCGACCGGGCAGCACACGGCCGAGATGCAAAAGGGTGAGCGGGAAGTCGCACCGCTGTATGCGAAATTTGCGGCCATGAAGACGCAGGATGTGGCCAAGGATCCGCAGGCCATGGCCATCGGCGAGCGCCTTTTCATGAACAACTGCTCCCAGTGCCACGGCTCCGATGCGCGTGGCAGCAAGGGTTTCCCCAATCTGACCGATGGCGACTGGCTGCATGGCGGTACGCCGGAGAAGATCGAGGAGACCCTGACCAAGGGGCGCACCGGCATGATGCCGCCCATGGCGGCTGCCGTGGGCACACCGGACGACGTGAAAAACGTGGCCCAGTATGTCCTCAGCCTGTCCGGCAGTCCGCATGATTCGGTCAAGGCGTCTCTGGGCAAGGCCAAGTTCGCCGCCTGTGCCGCTTGCCATGGTGCCGACGGCAAGGGGACCCAGGCCATCGGGGCGCCCAACCTGACAGACGACATCTGGCTGCACGGGTACGGCGAAGCGGCAATCCTGGCGATGGTCAACAATGGCAAGACCAATGTCATGCCGGCCCAGGGCGACAAGTTCAGCACCGCCCAGATCCACGTGCTGGCTTCGTATGTCTGGAGTCTGTCCAACAAGGGCGCGGCGGCGGCCAACTGAAGGAGCATTCATGCAGAACCCTGTAACCCCGTCAGCCACCGCGTGGTGGAAATACGGCCATCTGTGGATGGTGATTGCCGGCCCTGCCATTGTGGTGGTCGCCAGCTTTGTCACGCTGTACCTGGCCGTCATCCACCCAGATCCTGTGGTCGATGCCGACTACTACCGCAAGGGTATCGAGATCAACAAGACGCTGGGTGGGTCACCGGCGAGCCTGGCACCGGCCATGGCCGGCAGAAACCACGCGGCCACCGGCGTGGTACCGGCGGATCGCGCTCCGGTCAAGCCTTGACGTCTTGACCCTGGCCTCCGGCGAGGCCGGGTTCAAGAGCAGGTTTGAGAGTTCACCAGGAGTTTGAGCGCGTCGGCATTGACGATGCGCACATGGCGCTGCTTGACCTCCACGATACCGTCATCGACAAATTTCGAGAAGGTGCGACTGACCGTTTCGAGCTTCAAACCGAGGTAGCTGCCGATTTCCTCGCGCGTCATGCGCAACACCAGCTCCGAGCTGGAAAAGCCGCGTGCGTGCAGGCGTTGCACCAGGTTCAACAGGAATGCGGCAAGGCGCTCTTCGGCCCGCATGCTGCCCAGCAGCAGCATCACACCGTGTTCGCGCACGATCTCGCGGCTCATGATCTTGTGCACATGGCGCTGCAGGGAGTGGATTTCATTGGACAGATGCTCGATGCGATCAAACGGCATGACACACACCTCGGCGTCTTCCAGGGCTACGGCGTCACACGTGTGCTGGTCATTGACGATGCCATCGAGGCCGACAATCTCCCCCGCCATCTGGAACCCGGTGACCTGATCTCGGCCGTCTTCGGAGGCAATACAGGTTTTGAAGAAGCCGGTGCGAATCGCGTACAGGCTGCTGAACTTGTCGCCATTGCGAAACAGTGGAGTGCCCCGTTTCACCTTGCGGCGGTTTGCGACCAGATCGTCGATGCGGTCGAGTTCGTCGTGGCTCAGACCCAGCGGCATGCACAGTTCACGCAGATTGCAACTGGAGCAGGCCACCTTGATCGAGGCACCGTTGACGGGGACGATCGGGGTCACGTGTCTGGATTCATGGCCCCTTTCAAGATTCATGTGCGCCGGATCATAGGTTGTTGCATTCAGCATGTTTACTCCTGATATGGGTCAATTGTGCCGCTATCGAATTGCCCGTCAGTTGATGCAAATCAAGTTCGGGTCGGGCCGGCTCAGGCACATTCCTCCGACTATTCGAGGATCCTGCCATGCCGTCGCCGAACACTTCCACCGACCCCGTCTCACCCGATTTGCTGAGGCGTTTCGATGTTGCCGGCCCTCGTTACACATCGTATCCTACGGCGGACCGCTTCGTGGAGGCTTTTACTGCCGAAGATTATGCCCGGGCTCTCGCGCAGCGACGCTCGGGGGCGGCCGCCATGGCCATGCCGCTGTCGTTGTACGTGCATATCCCTTTTTGTGAATCGGTGTGTTACTACTGTGCCTGCAACAAGGTCATCACCAAGCACCATGACCGGGCCACTCCGTATTTGCGTTACCTGAGTCGGGAAGTCGATTTACACACGGCCCAGGTCGGACTGGGCCAAACCGTCACGCAGCTGCATCTGGGCGGAGGCACTCCGACTTTCCTCAGCGACAGCGAGCTGGGCGAACTCATGGGCATGCTCAAGCGCAGCTTCCGGCTGGCGCCCGGCGGCGAATACGCCATCGAGGTAGATC
>JAYVRP010000723.1:0-1514 GCA_043776215.1 Rhodoferax sp.
CCAGGCTCCATCCACGTGGGCCAGATCCCGGATGGTGTCGGCACGGCTGGCTTCGTCCGCATCAGGCGCCAGCCCGAGCAGGCTTTGCACCAGGTTGCGGATGGCGTCATGGCCGGTGCGCGCACCGAAGTCGAGAATCGACACCGCATGGCACATCAACCCGCGCTCGACGGCAGTGTGCAGAAACTCTGCCACCAGCCTGGACTTGCCCAGGCCCGGGTCGCCGCGCACCAGCACGACACGGCCGCGTTGTCGGTTCTGGCTGGCCTCCATCAGGGTCTCGAACTGCTGCATTTCCTCCGCCCGGCCGACCAGCGGACGACTTCCGACCCGGGGCACGGCCCGTTCACCGACGATGCGGTAGGGCCGCAACGGCCGCTCCTTGCCCTTGACTTCGATGGGTTGCCCGGCAGCGGCCTCGAAATAGTCTGCCACCTGCTGCCAGGTCTGGCTGCTGACCACGACCTCGCCCGGCTGGGCCAGGCCGCGCAGGCGCGCCGCCGTATTCACGGTGTCACCCGTCAGTGTGAAGTCGCCCGAGCGTGAATCGCTGCGCCGCGCAATCACCAGGCCGGTCTGGATGCCGGTGTGCATCGACAACACCCGCCCCAGACGAGCTGCAAGGCCGGCGGCGATGCCGTCCACCACGCCATGCAGTTCCAGCGCAGCGGCCACCGCCCGGCGCGGATCGTCACGCCGGGCCACAGGAATTCCGAACATCGCCATCACTTCGTCGCCGACGAACTGGTTCACGCGCCCGCCGTGGCGCTCGATCACCTGCACGGCTTCGTGCTTGATGCGCGCCATGATGGACTCGACCTCTTCGGGGTCGAAGGCTTCGTTCAGCGCGGTATAACCTGTGAGATCGGAAAACATCACGGTCGCGTGGCGGCGCTCGCCTTCGTCTGCAAGCGCTGGCAAAACCAGCGCGGGTAGGGCAGCCGCCTCTGTCATCGGCGGCGCGGGGCTGGAGACCTGCTGCATGGCAGCCACGGCCTTCAGCAAGCGCTTGCGGTCGCCCAGTGAGGACACGCCCAGCTCCTTGAGGTCGGTCTCCCCCAGCTCCGGCAGCAGGTCCACACTCACGTCCTGCGCAAGGAACTCTGCTGCGTATTTGCCGAGCCCTTGGGCGTCAAGCCAGTTCTGGATATCGGTCATGAAAGGATGCACGGACTGTTTTGGCTGGTGGGAACCACCAACCACCATTTTGCCTTCATGCCCGCTGTGGCGCCATGGGACCCCTCGATGGCATTGGGCATTGTCGGCAAGGTAATTGTTCCATTGACAGAACAATTTGGGTGGTGCATCATGATTTTCAAGGTATCAGAAACATGGAACACACCCGCCTGATCCGTCGGCAACCCTGCGCAGCCGTCAAGGCCTGTACGACCGCTTGTGCGACCAAGGCCCAGCCCACAACAAACTGTATGGCCGCGCAAGACCGCCGTCCGGCGCCGGCCCCCAGGCCGCCCCGGGGGTCATCATGCCGGCGCAGGAGGCTGCGAACGGGCCTC
>JAYVRP010000724.1:0-4801 GCA_043776215.1 Rhodoferax sp.
GCTGGGCCGATGACAGCGTGTTCAGTCGCGATCTGATCGACCTGGCCATGCTGCAACCCAAGGGCAAACTGCGCCAACAGGCGTTTGACAAAGCGCGGGAGGCCTATGGTGACAGCATTGACCGCGACCTGGCCAAAGCCATCGATGCCCTGCTGCAGCGCGAAGGGCGCCTGGAACGCTGCTTGCAGGCCATGCAGGTCACTCTGCCCAAAGCCCTCGTGTGGCAGCGGATCACCGCGTTGCCGCCGCGGGGGTCGCGCGGGGGCACGGCGATGCCTCGGTAGTTGACTTCGATTTACTGCTTCGAGATGGCCCTTTCCTGATTTCTCCACTGAAGTGTTTTGGCTCACTGAAAGGAATCCCCCATGCACAGTTATTCGCTGGCCTACCTGACGGCCCCTACGCTCACGGCGCCGCAGGCGGTGGCTGCGGCGGCATTGCTGGGGTACCAGCATGTCGGTCTGCGCTTGTTCCCCAGCACACCCGAGGGTCCGTGCCAGGACCTGCTGGGCAACCCGCTGCGGCTGCGCGAGACCGTGGCGCGGCTGGCGGACACCGGCGTGGGCGTGTGGGACCTGGAGGTGATCCGCATCGGCGCGCAGTTTGATGCACGGGCCTGTGTGCCGCTGCTCGATGCCGGCGCCGCGCTCAAGGCCCGCGCCGTGCTGGTGATGGCCGAAGACCCGGATGAAGCACGCCTGGCGCAGTCGTACGCGCAGGTATGCGCGCTGGCGGCACCTTACGGCATGACGGCCGACCTGGAGTTCATTCCCTGGACAACCGTGCCGGATGCACGTGCCGCATGGCGCGTGGTGCGGCTGGCGGGCCAGCCGGCGAATGCCGGTGTGCTGGTGGATGCGCTGCATGTGTCGCGCTCGCGCACCACGCCGCAGGACATCGCCGCCTTGCCACGCGCACTGCTGCACTACGCCCAGATATGTGATGCGCCGGTCGGGGGCCCGTACACCGTGCAAGCGTTGATCCACACCGCGCGCCAGGAGCGCTTGCTGCCAGGCGAGGGCGCCATCGATCTGAAGGGCTTGTTTGCCGCATTGCCGGTGGACTTGCCGGTGAGCATCGAGATTCCGCACCATGTGCGCATGCCGACGCTGGGTGCCGTGGAATGGGCGCGCCAGGCACTGGCCGCCAGCCGCGCGGTGCTGCAACGTTCCTGAATTGACCGGCGCAGATGCCGCACAGCTTGCCCCCTATACTGCGCAAATGAACCAAGTAGTACATTCTGCCCGGGCCATACCGTCGAAGGCAGCGCCGCCGGTGCGCGCGCTGGCCAAAGCGGGCGTCGCGCGCAAGGCCGCACCGCCGCGCACCAACGACCCGGCGCGCACCATGGCCGGCATCCTGGAAGCGGCGATGGCAGAGTTCGCCGAGAAGGGCCTGGACGGTGCCCGCATCGACGCGATCGCCGACGCCACCAGGACCAGCAAGCGCATGATCTATTACTACTTCGGCGGCAAGGAGGGTCTGTACCTCGCCGTGTTGGAGGAGTCTTACCGGCGCATGCGGTCCATCGAGGCCGACCTGCATTTGGAAGACCTCTCCCCGGAAGACGCGTTGCGGCGCCTGGTGGGTTTCACGTTCGACCACCACCATGGCAACCCGGCCTATATCCGGTTGGTGATGTCGGAGAACATGCAGCGCGGCACCTACCTGGCGCAGAGCAAGAACATCCAGCGGCTCAATGTTCCCGCCATCGAGGCGATTCGCAAGCTGTACCAGCGGGGCCTGACACAAGGCGTGTTCCGCACCGGGCTGGACCCGGTGGATATCCACGCGTCGATCTCGGCACTGACCTTCTTCAACGTGTCCAACCAGCACACCTTCGGGTTGATCTTCAAGCGCGACATGAGCAGCCCCCAGGCGTTGACGGCGCGGCGCGACAGCATCATCGAGATGGTTGTGCGGTTCGTGCGCAAGTAGATCCTTGGCCCGTATGTCGGAGAGAGGCCATTGCACAGAGCGCCGCCACAGGTTTGCGGGTATCTACGGATACCGTAAAAACTAACCAGTTCGTACATTTAAGGCCTTCGAGGATCGGGGAGATATCCATGTTCAGAAAAGCGATTGACCGTTATTGCCAGCTGCTCTCGGTGCTGCTGGTGGCTGCGCTCGCACTGATGGTGGTGCTGGTGTTTGGCAACGTGGTGCTGCGTTACGGGTTCAACTCGGGCTTCACGGTCTCCGAAGAACTGTCGCGCTGGTTGTTTGTCTGGATGACTTTCCTGGGCGCCATCGTCGCCATGCACGAGCGCGGCCACCTGGGCACTGATTCGCTGATCCTGCGCTTGCCGGTGGGCGGTAAAAAGCTCTGCCTCGGCGCCAGCTACGTGGTCATGTTGTTCTGCTGCTGGCTCATCCTGCGTGGCTCCTGGGAGCAGACGGTGATCAACATGAAGTCGACCAGTGCCGTGATGGAGGTGCCGATGGGCATCCTGTCCGCCAGTGGCATCGTGTTCGCGGTGTCGGCCGGTGCCATCCTGATGCACCAGTTCTGGCGCCTGATCGGCAGCCAGGTGTCCGAGGCCGAGCTCGTGGGCATCCAGGAGTCGGAAGAGGCACCCCGCGGCGGCGCGGGCGGGGAAGACAAGCGTTGAACCCGCCCCCAGAGCCGCGCAGACACCCATGACCATCGCCATCTTCCTCGGGTCCCTGCTCGCCGCCATGGCGATCGGCGTGCCCATCGCCTTTTCGCTGTTGTTCTGCGGTGCTGCCCTGATGTGGCACCTGGGCATGTTCGACGCGCAGATCCTGGCGCAGAACCTGATCGAGGGCGCCAACAGCTTCCCCCTGCTGGCCGTGCCGTTCTTCATGCTGGCGGGCGAAATCATGAATGCCGGCGGGCTGTCGCGGCGCATCGTGAACTTTGCGCTGGCGGTGGTCGGCCACGTGCGCGGCGGTCTGGGGTATGTGGCCATCATGGCTGCGGTCATCATGGCGGCGTTGTCGGGCTCGGCGGTGGCCGATGCCGCCGCGCTGGCCACGCTGCTGCTGCCGATGATGGTGGCCGCCGGGCACGACAAGGCACGTTCGGCCGGCCTGCTGTCGGCCGCCAGCATCATCGCCCCCATCATTCCGCCGAGCATCGGGTTCGTGATCTTCGGTGTTGCCGCCAACGTGTCGATCTCCAAGCTGTTCCTGGCGGGCATCGTGCCCGGCCTGCTGCTGGGCGCTGCCTTGTGGGTCACCTGGTGGTGGGTCGCGCGCAACGAGCAGGTGGCGACGCCGCCACGCAAGAATGCCGGCGAAATCCTCAAGGCCCTGCGCGAGGCCACCTTCGCCCTGGGCATGCCGCTGATCGTGATCGTGGGGTTGAAGTTCGGCGTGTTCACGCCGACCGAAGCGGCGGTGGTGGCGGCGGTGTACGCGCTCGTGGTGTCGCTGTTCGTGTACCGCGAACTCAAGCTGCGCCAGCTCTATGGCCTGTTTCTGGCTGCCGCCAAGACCACCTCGGTCATCATGTTCCTGGTGGCCGGCGCCATGGTGTCGGCCTGGCTGATCACCGTCGCGCAATTGCCCGACCAGCTGATCACGCTGCTGCAGCCGTTTCTCGACAGCCCCAAGCTGCTGATGCTGGTGATCATGCTCATGGTGATGGTGATCGGTACGGCCATGGACATGACACCCACCATCCTGATCCTCACGCCGGTGCTGATGCCGATCGTCAAGGCCGCGGGCATCGACCCGGTCTATTTTGGCGTGTTGTTCATCATCAACAATGCCATCGGCCTCATCACGCCGCCAGTGGGTACGGTGCTCAACACGGTGGCCGGCGTTGGCAAGGTCAGCATGGACGAAGTCACCAAAGGCGTGTGGCCCTTCATGGTGGCCCAGTTCACGCTGATGTTCGTGATGGTTCTTTTTCCGCAACTGGTCACGTGGCCCGCGCGCTGGTTGTCCGGCTGACACATTTTTTTCTTGCCCGGTGCGCGTCCGCAGTACGCCGCGCGCCGGGGTCCATTTATCGCGTACTCGGATTTTCCAGGAGACACCCATGAGACGTTTGATGTTCAAGACCCTCGTCGCCGCCCTTGCCGTGGCAGCCTTCGCCGGCGCGCAGGCGCAGGACAAGACGATCAAATTCGCCACCCAAAACCCGAAGGGCCATCCGATCACGATGGGCATGGAGAACTTCGCCGAACTGGTGGCGGCCAGGTCGGGCGGCAAGATCAAGGTCAACCTGTTCCCGGGCGGCACCCTGGGCAGTGACCAGGCCAACGTGGCGGCGCTGCAAGGCGGCACGCTGGAGATGGTGTCGCTGAACTCCGGCATTCTGGCCAGCCAGGCCAAGGAGTTCGCGATCTTCGATTTCCCCTTCATGTTCGCCAACTACAAGGAGGCCGACGCCGTTGTCGACGGCCCCTTCGGCAAGAAGATGCACGGCAAACTCGAAGAGAAGGGCATCGTCGGCATTGCTTATTACGAGCTTGGCTTTCGCAACATCACCAACAGCAAACGCCCGCTCAACAAGGTGGAAGACATCGCCGGCCTGAAGCTGCGCGTGATCCCCAACCCGATCAACGTGGACTGGGTTCGGGCGCTGGACGCGAATCCGACGCCGCTGCCGTTCCCCGAGGTGTACGCCGCGCTGGAGCAGAAGGCCATCGACGGCCAGGAAAACCCGCTGACCGTGATCAACGCCAACAAGTTTTACGAGGTGCAGAAGAACGTGGCGATCACCAATCACCAGTACAACCCGCAGTCGGTCATCATCAGCAAGAAGTTCTGGGACACGCTGTCGGCCGCCGAGAAGAAGATCATCGAGGACTCCGCGCAGGAATCGGCC